>JAHHTV010000065.1 GCA_020024395.1 Anaerotignum sp.
TCTATTATCAATGGACATGAATTTGAACAAGTGCGTTTAACCGTAGAAAACGGTCGTATTGTGGAAGCTGTTTGCAAAAATTCAGAACAAAATGCAGATTTGCTTTCTTATATTGATACAGATGCAGGTTCTCGTTATTTTGGCGAAGTGGCGATTGGCACCAATTATGGTATACAAAAACATACTAAAAATATATTGTTTGATGAAAAAATTGGTGGTTCTATGCATATGGCAATCGGCGAAAGTTTTCAGGAAGCAGGTGGCAAAAATACTTCTGCAATCCATTGGGATATGATAAACGATATGAAAATATGTGGAAAAATTTATGCAGATGGTGAATTGTTTTATGAAAATGGAAGATTTTTGGAAGAAGTGTGCAAACAAAATGTATAATGCATTTTTTTGTAAAGATATCTCCTGTGTTGTCATTTGACACAAAGCAAAGTGCTATGTAAAATAAAAAAGAACAATCATGATGAGGAGATAACAAAATATGAAGTGGAACAAAATACTTGTTTTGATGGCTTGTTGTATGCTGTTGTTGAGTGGTTGCACAACAAAAAATACCACAGAAGCAGAAAAACATGAAGCCATGACATTTGCAATGGATACATTGATGATGCTTACTGTGTATGATGAAAATGGAGAACAAATTTTAGTAGATGCAGAACAAGAAATCAGAAGATTGGAAAATCTGTTGTCTGTCACTATAGAAAATAGTGATATAACAAAATTAAACCAAAATGCAGGCAAAGAGGCGGTCGCAATATCAGATGATACAATGGCTTTGTTGCAAATGGGGGACGATATCAATGTATTGACAAATGGTTGTTATGATATGACAGTATCTCCTATTGTCAAAGCGTGGGGGTTTACAGAAGAAACACACAAAGTCCCATCACAGAAAGAAATTGATGCATTATTGCCACTGGTCAATCATAATGCTGTGGAAATAGATACACAACATAAAACCGCTTATCTCAAGCAAAGTGGTATGGCTGTGGATTTGGGTGGCATTGCAAAAGGATATACTTCTGATTGTGTGGTAAATGTTTTGAAAGAAAAAGGTGTTTCTTCTGCCATTGTTTCATTGGGTGGCAATGTTGCAGCAGTTGGAAATAAGCCTGATGGTTCACCCTGGAAAATTGCAGTGGAAAATCCTTTGAATAGTAGCAATGGGGATTATGTGGGCTTGTTGACAGTGACAGATAAATTTGCAGTGACTTCTGGTGGATACCAACGTTATTTTGAACAAGATGGAAAAAAATACCATCATATCATTGACCCACATACAGGGTATCCAGCAGAAAATGGCTTGATTTCTGTTACTATTATCTGTGAAAACGGTACAAAAGCAGATGGATTGTCTACGGCTTTGTTTGTCATGGGACTGGAAAAGGGGTTGGATTTGTGGCGACAAAGTGATGATTTTGAAGTCATTTTTATCACAGATGACCATAGGGTGATTGCAACAGAAGGTATTTCGGAACAATTTACTTTTGAACAACAAAATACCGCATTTACATATGAAATAGCAAAACGGTAATGATAACAAAGGAGGCTGGCAGTATGAAAGATAAAATGACTTGTTTGGATACATTTTTAGTAGAAACTTGTATGATAATATTTGGTATGTTATCAGGTATGGTGATACCAAAAGAAAAAAGAAAAACCACATTTGCTGTGGGGATGGGTGTATTTTTATTGGCATCCGCTGGCATTGTATACCGTTTTCTGAAAATACAAGAAACAGATGATTTACAAATTACAGAGCAAGAATAAACCAATCAAAACGCTGTGGCATGATACCATAGCGTTTTTATTCCATAGAAAGAAGTGAGAATATGAAAAGAACAGAAACAAAAACAATACAAATTGGCAATTTGAAAATGGGTGGTGGCAATCCAGTTGTCATACAGTCTATGTGTAATACAGATACGAGAGATGTTGCAGCTACGGTTGCACAAATTCATGCATTGGAACAGGCAGGCTGTGAGCTGGTGCGTGTGGCAGTACCAGATATGCAGGCAGCCGAGGCTGTGGGTGAAATTCGCAAACAAATACATATTCCATTAGTGGCTGACATTCATTTTGACTATCGTTTGGCACTAAAAGTCATGGAATTGGGAATTGACAAAGTACGCATCAATCCGGGCAATATTGGGGAAGAAAGTCGCATACAGCAAGTTGTGGAAATGGCAAAACAAAAGAAAATTCCCATTCGCATTGGCGTCAATAGTGGTTCTTTGGAAAAAGATTTGGTAGAAAAATATGGTGGTGTGACACCACAAGGTTTGGTGGAAAGTGCATTAAGACATGTGAAAATATTAGAAAAATATGATTTTTATGATATTGTTGTGTCCATTAAGGCATCTGATGTTATGTTTTCCATAGAGGCGTATCGCATATTGGCAGAACATATTCCTTATCCTATTCATGTAGGGATTACAGAGGCAGGCACATTGTATAGTGGTACCATAAAATCGGCTGTTGGCATTGGTGCAATATTGGCAATGGGCATTGGTGATACATTGCGTGTATCTTTGACAGGTGACCCTGTGGAGGAAGTCAAAGCTGCAAAAGAAATATTGAAAAGTTTGGGCTTGCGAAAATTTGGTATTGAAATGATTTCTTGTCCAACTTGCGGCAGAACGCAGATTGATTTGATTGGTATTGCAAATGAGGTGGAAAAACGTTGTGCAGCTTATCAAAAAGACATCAAAGTGGCTGTGATGGGTTGTGTGGTCAATGGTCCTGGAGAGGCAAAAGAAGCAGATATTGGCATTGCAGGAGGCAATGGTGTTGGTATATTGTTCAAAAAGGGAGAATTGATACGCAAAGTGGATGAAAACCAACTGGTGGAAACATTGATGGAAGAAATCGAAAAAATGTAATGCAGTACAGAAAGGAGGGGCATTATGACCGCAAAAAAGTTTTCGTCTGTATTTGAACGTATTTCTCTTTCCGCCCCTTTGTTAGCGGTATTTGAAGAAACGGTTGTACGTTCTTTATTGATACACAAAAAAGAACGTACCATTGTTATGGAATTGGACGCTGACCATATTTTACATCCATCTATGTTGCAAGAACTGCAAAAAGAATTGATAGAACAATTACCAGGTGTACAAGATGTGCATATTTTCCCCAAATATCATTTTGTAGACAAACAACCAAAAGAAATACTGGCAGATTTTTGGGAAACCATTTGCAAAAAAATTGCAAATGCAGGCAAAATTTGTAATGGGATTATGTCTGATGCAGATTGGCAATATGAAGATGGCAAATTGCAAATATTGGTCAAACATAATATGGCATATTATTTGTCACAAAAAAAATTAGATGATGCTGTGGCAAAATTGGTGCAAGAAAGCGTTGGGTTGCCCATTACTGTACAATTTAAAAATGTGCAGTCTAAAATAGAAGAACAACAAGAATTTCAACAAAAAAAACAGTCAAAAGCAGAAGAATTGCTCAAACAAATTGCAAACGCAACACAAACAGCAGAACAAGAAAAAACGGCAGCAGATGTGCAAGCAGTTTCCGAAACAATTGCAAAAGGTATATTGTTTGGCAAAGAATTTTCTGGCACACCATTAAAAATTTTGGATACCAAAATTGCAGGCGAATTTGTCATTGTTGAAGGATTTATATTTAATGTGGAAACCAGAGAAATCAAAGGGGAAAAGTATATTGTTTCTTTTGATATTACAGATAAGTCAGATTCTACAACCGTCAAATTTTTTGTCAAAAAATCTGTGTTTGACCATGAATTGCAAGATAAAATCAAAAAAGATGCATATCTGAAAGTGCAAGGTGATGTACAGTTTGACAAATATGCAAAAGAAATCAATATTATGGCAAAAAATATCATGACAGCACAAGCACCCCCACCACGCATGGACAATGCAGAAGAAAAAAGGGTGGAATTGCATTTGCATACACAAATGAGCAGTATGGATGGTGTGACTTCTGTAAAATCGTATATCAAACGTGCCATAGATTGGGGACATAAAGCCATTGCGATTACAGACCACGGTGTTGTACAAGCGTTTCCAGATGCCATGAATGCAGTGGGAAAATCGGATTTGAAGGTCATTTATGGTGTGGAAGCATATTTGATTGATGATTTGGGCAATGCAGTACTTTCTCCAAAAGGGCAGAGTTTACAAGATTGTTATGTGGTGTTTGATATTGAAACGACAGGGCTGTCCAAAGAAAAAGAAGCAATCACAGAAATTGGTGCTGTCAAAGTGGAAAATGGGAAAATTGTTGACCGTTTTAGTACATTTGTAAATCCGCAACGACCGATTTCAAAAGAAATTACCAATTTGACAGGAATTACAGATGATATGGTGAAAGATGCCCCCATCATAACAGAAGTATTGCCAGAATTTTTAGCATTTTGTGAAAATACAGTTTTGGTGGCACATAACGCCAATTTTGATATGGGATTTATACGGGTGGCGGCAGAACGTGCAGGCATGGAAGAATTGCAACATACGGTTGTGGATACTTTGGAGCTTTCTCGTGCATTGTTGACAGATTTGACAAAGCATAAATTGGATATTGTTTGTGAGCGTTTGGGCGTTGTATTGGATGGACACCATAGAGCAGTCAATGATGCAGAAGCAACAGCAGAAATATTTTTGAAATTTTTGCATATGCTGGCTGAAAAAGATGTGAAAACATTAGATGAAATCAATATATTGGCAAGCCGTACTGTAAATTATAAAAAATTGCGTGCGAATCATGCCATTATATTGGTACAAAATGCAGTCGGCTTGCGGAATTTATATGAATTGGTTTCTATGTCACATATTGATTATTTTTTCCGTAGACCACGTATTCCGAAAAGCAAATTGATGCAGTTTCGAGAAGGGCTGATTGTGGGAAGTGCTTGTGAAGCAGGAGAGTTATATCGAGCGTTATTAGATGGTCAGCCAAAACAACGTATTGCAGAATTGGTACATTTTTATGACTATTTGGAAATTCAGCCACTCGATAACAATGCATTTATGATACATTCCCCAAAAGCGGAAACCATACATTCTGTAGAAGATTTGAAAGAAATGAACCGAAAAATTGTGGCATTGGGGGAATTGTATCATAAACCAGTTGTGGCAACTTGTGATGTACATTTTATTGACCCTGATGATGCGGTGTATCGTAAAATCATTATGGCAGCAGAAGGGTTTTCAGATGCAGATAAACAGCCTCCTTTATATTTTCGTACCACAGAGGAAATGTTGACAGAGTTTGCATATTTGGGTGAAGAAAAAGCAAAAGAAGTTGTGATTACAAATACGAATTTGATTGCTGACCGTATCGAAAAAATAAAGCCCATTCCAGATGAAACATTTCCGCCAAAAATAGAGGGGGCAGATGAGGAGCTGCGGCAAATTACAATGGACAAAGCACATTCCATATATGGCGACCCATTGCCACATTTGGTGCAAGACAGATTGGAAACAGAGTTAAATTCTATTATTAGCAATGGATATGCAGTGTTGTATATCATTGCACAAAAATTGGTTTGGAAATCTGTAGAAGATGGCTATTTGGTTGGTTCTCGTGGTTCTGTGGGTTCTTCATTTGCAGCAAATATGGCAGGAATTACAGAGGTAAATTCTTTGCCACCACATTATGTTTGTCCTGTATGCAAATATTCTGATTTTGACTCGGATTTGGTGCGTTCTTATGCCATGGAAGAAGCAAGCGGCTGTGATATGCCAGATAGAGAATGTCCTGTTTGTGGTGCAAAGCTGCATAAAGATGGACATGATATTCCATTCCAAACATTTTTGGGATTTGAAGGAGATAAAGAGCCAGATATTGATTTGAATTTTTCAGGAGAATATCAACAAACAGCACATGCTTATACAGAAGAATTGTTTGGCACAGGTCATGTGTTTAAGGCGGGTACGATTGGCACATTGGCAGAAAAAACAGCATATGGTTTTGTGAAAAAATATTTTGATGAAAGAGAAATTACGGCACATAATGCAGAAATTACAAGATTGATGAATGGTTGTACAGGTATCAAAAGAACAACAGGGCAACATCCCGGCGGATTGATGGTTGTGCCAAGTGACCATAATATTTATGAATTTTGTCCCATACAACGTCCTGCCAATGATATGAATTCTACCATTACAACAACACATTTTGATTATCATTCCATAAGCGGACGTTTGCTGAAATTAGATTTACTGGGACACGACGACCCGACGGTTATTCGTATGTTATATGATTTGACAGGTGTCAATCCGCAGACAGTACCGCTTGGTGACCCAACAACGATGTCATTGTTTGAATCACCAAATGCATTGGGCGTGACAGCAGAGGAAATTGGTTGCGAAACGGGAACGTTAGGCATACCGGAATTTGGTACAAAATTTGTAAGAGGGATGTTGCTGGACACTAAGCCAAAAACATTTGCAGATTTACTGCGGATATCTGGGCTTTCTCATGGTACAGATGTGTGGCTTGGTAATGCACAGACACTCATTGAAAATGGTACCATTACACTAAAAGAAAGTATTTCCACACGTGATAGTATTATGATTTATTTGATTAACAAAGGTGTGGAGAAAAAGAAATCATTCAAAATTATGGAAAAAGTCAGAAAAGGAAAAGGGCTGACAGAAGAAGATATTGCAGATATGAAAGCGGCAGATGTACCGGATTGGTATATTGACTCTTGCCAAAAAATCAAATATATGTTTCCAAAAGCCCATGCGGCTGCATATGTAATGATGGCATTTCGTATTGCATATTTCAAAGTCAATTATCCAGAGGCATATTATGCATCATATTTTACCGTGCGTGCATGTGATGATTTTGATTATAGCTGTATGTGTAAAGGAATGGAGGCTGCCAAAGCGGCAATGCGGGAAATTCATGCAAAAGGTATGGAGGCTACGGCAAAAGACAAAGCAAAATTGACGGTATTGGAATTGATTGTAGAATTTTATGCAAGAGGATTTCACTTTTTGCCCATAGATTTGTATCGTTCCGATGCCAGAAAATTTATTGTTACACAAGAAGGGTTAATACCTCCGTTCAATTCTTTGCAAGGGCTTGGTACAAATGCCGCACAAAGCATTGTGGAAGGCAGAGAAAATGGTGGGGAATTCCGCACGATTGAAGAATTGAAAGAAAGAACATCTTTGGGACGGTCTTTGGTTGATTTGCTCAAAGAAAATGGCGTTTTGGATGGTATACCAGAAACAAATCAGTTAACTTTATTTTGAAAAAAGCGGTTTTTCATGTACATGAAAAGCCGTTTTTTGATTTGTTTTACAGTTCGCAACTTTTTTTCCATGATATATGAAATATTTTCCTGTATGATAAAAACTGTAAAACAGCTCTGTATTGTATGTGTGGATACAAAGGTGCAAGAGGCTCTGCCGTAAGGTATGCCTGAGGTGTTTTACCACCAAGATTAAGTGGTTTTTTGCAGGTTCGACTCCTGCTCCAAATTAGGGATTTGGTTTTGGATAATGCCCTTAAAAGGCACTCACAGCTACTAGAAAAGACAAACGTGGCGTCGTAAAAAAGCGACAATACAGATGACGCCTTGCCGAAAATAGGATATCGCTTTTGTTTTTACAAAGCCAGAGTGACAGCTTCCGCTTTGTAAATAACACTGCTCAATGTTTTTGCCGCTTCATCTGTATACACGAATGTCATTTGAAACAGGAGGTTATTTTTATGAAAATTGTGATATTGGAACAACAAAGAGGATTGGTATTTCAAAATGGAAAATTGGAAAAAGTTTTAGAAACCGGAAAACATAATATCATCAATATGAATAAAAAAGTGGAAATATTGGATATGGAAAAACCATTGTATTCAGAATATTGCACATTGGAAACATTGTTGCAACAGCCACAAATTGCAAAACAGACCGTAATGGTAGAAGTCAAAGACCAAGAGGTTGCACTGCATTATGTGGACGGTCATTATTATGGAC
>JAHHTV010000066.1 GCA_020024395.1 Anaerotignum sp.
GGACAGCCCATTTCTTGTACGATGGATTTGGCAAATACATTGCAAGTGGTGACAAACAATGTGTTGCAGGAACTGAACAATGAAGGTGCAAAAATTACGGTGCAAAAATATGATGTTGTGATGGAATTATCCAAATGGAATGAAACACCACCCATTGAAATTCCAAAAGAAGCACAAACAGCTATCAATTATGAACAAGAAATTACAGATATGCAAAAAGATGTAGCATAAAAAAAGACCAATTATGGTCTTTTTTTATATGGCAAAGAACAAAAATAATAAAATTCACAAAAAAGAATGTGCAAAGACTATGCTTTCAACCAAATGTGCGATATAATAGGTAAGATTTGAATACATTTCGTGAAAAAAGAAAAAAGGAGAGAATACAACATGATTGCAGCACAAGGCGTAAGTTTGCAGTATGGCGGACGTGTACTGTTTAATGATGTAAACATCAATTTTACAAAAGGAAATTGTTATGGATTGATTGGGGCAAATGGTGCCGGAAAATCCACATTTTTGAAAATATTGGCAGGAGAAATGGAACCCAATAAAGGCTCTGTGTTTATCACACCAGGAGAAAGAATGGCTGTGTTGAAACAAGACCATTTCATGTTTGATGAATTTGGGGTTGTGGAAACAGTATTATATGGTCACAAAAGATTGTTTGACATCATGAAAGAAAAAGAAGCATTGTATGCAAAAGAAGATTTCAGTGATGAAGATGGTATCAAAGTTTCTGAGTTGGAAGGAGAATTTGCAGAACTTGATGGTTGGTCTGCCGAATCCAATGCAGAAATATTGTTGAATGGTTTGGGTGTGACAAATGAGTACCATTATTTGAAAATGAAAGAATTGACAGGTACACAAAAAGTAAAAGTGTTGCTTGCACAGGCTTTGTTTGGCAATCCTGATATTTTGCTTTTGGACGAACCTACAAACCATTTGGATTTACACGCCATCAAATGGCTGGAAGGCTTTTTGATGGATTTTGAAAATACGGTGATTGTAGTATCCCATGACAGACATTTTTTGAATAAAATCTGTACCAATATTGCAGATATTGACTATGGCAAAATTACCATGTTTGTCGGAAATTACGATTTTTGGTACAGTTACACGCAAATGACACAAAGACAGTTGAAAGACCAAAACAAACGTGTGGAACAAAAAATGAAAGAGTTGCAGGAATTTATACAACGTTTTAGTGCCAATGCATCTAAGGCAAAACAGGCAACCAGCCGTAAAAAATTGCTGGACAACTTGCAGATGTATACCATCAAGCCGTCTTCTCGTCGTTATCCGTTTTGTAGTTTCAAACAAGATAGAGAAGTTGGCAATGATGTTTTGCTTGTAGAAGGAATTTCAAAAACTATTGATGGAAAAAAAGTATTGGATAATGTGAGCTTTATGGTGCGTCCCAATGATAAAATTGCATTTGTGGGCAAAGATGAAATTGCAAGAACAACATTATTCCGCATATTGATGGGCGAAATGGAACCAGATGCAGGAACATTCAAATGGGGTATCACAACAAAAACAGCATATTTCCCCAAAGATAACACAGAATATTTTGCAGATTGCGATGATTCTTTGATTGAATGGCTCAGACCATTTGCAAAAGAAGGCGAACAGTATGATGCAGATATTCGTGGCTGGTTGGGCAGAATGTTGTTCAGTGGAGAAGAAGCATTGAAAAAAGCAAAAGTGCTTTCTGGTGGCGAACGTGTACGCTGTATGCTCTGTAAAATGATGATGAGTGGTGCAAATGTTATGATATTGGACGAACCAACAAACCATTTGGATTTGGAGTCCATTACTGCTGTCAATGAAGGTTTGATGGAATACAAAGGCACATTGCTTTTTGACTCTCACGACCATCAGTTCACACAAACCATTGCAAATAGAATTATTGAAATTTTGCCAAATGGTATCATTGATAGAGAAATGACATTTGATGAATATATCGAAAATGAAGATATTGATGCTTTGCGTGAAAAAATGACTGGGGAGGTATAAAAAATGATAAACGGAAAAATTGATTTAAGAAGCGATACCGTGACTGTGCCAACCGATGAAATGCGTCAAGCAATGTGTACTGCTGTTGTGGGTGATGATGTGTATGGCGATGATGTTACAATGAATGAATTGGAAGCATTGGCAGCAGAAATGATGGGCAAAGAGGCAGGGCTTTTTGTGCCAAGTGGTGTGATGGGAAATCAATTGGCATTGTTTACCCATGCAAACCGTGGAGATGAAGTGATATTGCCAGATAACTGCCATATTATTTCTCATGAAGCAGGGGCGGCAGCAATCATTGCAGGTGTGCAACTGCGTACCATACAAAATGTGGCTGGTGAAATGCCTTTGGATATTTTGGAAAGCTATATTCGTAAAGATGCAAATGATATTCACCAACCCAAAACAGCATTGATTACTTATGAAAATGCAGATTCTGATGGACAAGTGCGAGATTTGGCATATATGAAAAATGTCAAAGCATTGGCATATAAATACCATTTGCCCATTCATTTGGATGGTGCAAGAATATTTAATGCAGCAACATATTTGGGTGTAGATGTCAAAGAGATGACACAATATGTAGATACGATTTCGGTATGTCTTTCGAAAGGATTGTGTGCACCGATTGGTTCTATACTGGTGGGCAGTGCAGAATTTATTGCACAGGCAAGAAGAAAACGCAAAATTATTGGTGGTGGTATGCGTCAAGTAGGGATATTGGCAGCAGCAGGTAAAATTGCATTGACAGAAATGACAAAACGCCTACAGCAAGACCATGATAATGCAGCGTATATGGTAGAAAAAATGCAGGAAATCAAAGGCATTGAAGTTTTGGCAGAACGTCAGCAAATTAGTATGGTATTTTTCCGTTTACAAGATTATCCTTTGACATCTGCGGAATTGGTTTCTTATTTGGCAAAACATGATGTGGTAATCAATGGAGAAGACAATGGCGTAATGCGTTTTGTGACACATAAATATGTATCCAAAGAAGAAATTGACAAAGTGGTAGATTTGATGAAACAAGTAAAATAATCAAAATAGAAAAGTGGGTGTCAGTATTGACACCCATCATATATATGGAGGGGATAATATGTATTTTACAGATGAATTTTGGCAAATTGTCAAAACATTATATGGTGTAGAAGCATTGCAAGGCTATACAGAGCAGGAAATTGCACAGATAAAAAATATGTGTGGTACATTGCCAAAAGCATTGGAAGAATTTTATCAAACAGCAGCAAAAACACCAGCCTTTCATCATGTGCAAGATGAATGGATTACACCAGAATATTATCAAAAACACCCAAAAGCATGGCAACAAGATGATATGTTGTTACTGCTTGCAGAAAATCAATGGGTTTGCTGTGCAGGTATCAAAAAAGAAGATTTGCATTTGGATAATCCCCCTATATATGTGACAGAAGATAACAAACAATGGCTGTTATCCGCACAAACCACAAGTGAATTTGTATCAGCAGTATTATTGTATGAAGCATCTTTTGCACTGGAATATGCTTTTGATGATGTTTTGTGGCTTGAACAAGAAGATTTTGAAAAATTGGAACAAAGATTTGAAAAATATCCATTTACATTCCAAAATTGGATAAGTGCAGGGGACGTTTGTTGTTATTATAATGCAGAGGACAATTTGGTGAATGTTTGGGACTTAGATGGTCAATTTCAGGTGCTATATGGTGCAGCAAATGAAGTAGCTTTTGAAAAACTGCAAAATGATATGGCAGATTTGGGAGAACCAGTATAATGTTAGAAAATGATTTGACATCTTTTGAAAATATGATATAATAAATAGAAACAAATGTTTGTATATTATATCCAAATAAGGAGGCTCATATGATACCATACACATTAGATACTGTGGAATACGACATCACAGAATGTATCAAAAAACTGGTTGATGCATTGTCAGAAAAAGACTATGATGGATTTTATGCATTATTGGACGAGTCTGTTTTGACTTTGGAAGATTTGAAAGAATTTGCAAGTTTGAATTTGGAAATGGGTGTTGACCCATATGATATATCTTGTTATAATTACCCCAATGGTGAATATGTTTATTTGTATGAATTTAATGATGACACAGGCTTTGCTGCGGATTATGATTTGACAACAGACGGGGAATCGAATGATTGGACATTACAAATGGAATTTTTGTATGCAGGTGATTTTTTGAAAGTCATATTATCTGATATTCATATTTTATGAACCACAATGAAAAAAGTGTTGACAAACACTTTTTTTTGTAGTATGATAATCGGGCAAGTGCAAAAGGAATATGCGGATGTGGCGGAATTGGCAGACGCGCTAGATTCAGGTTCTAGTGGACATTACGTCCGTGCAGGTTCAAGTCCTGTCATCCGCATCAAACAAAAAAAGGACTACATATTTGTAGTCCTTTTTTGCTGTCAAAAAAACATAGAATATAGAGGTGATATATGTTTTCAGAAATTGACTTCAAAAATGGTGTTGTAACATATTGTGAATGGGAAGATATACAAAAAGAGGATTTGTTGCAAGTTACATATGGGCAGCATATTTTATTGGATGTGGGTTGGTATCATGCACAAAAAGCATATATCATTTATGTGATTGTGGATTTTTGTTGGGAAAATCCGAAAATTGCGATACATATTTCAAAGAAAAAAGAAATGTTAAAACAGTTACAAGCTGTGATTGATACCATTGTGGCTGGAAAATACAATATTTAGGCACACAATGCCGCATATACCATATCACGGATTTCAGCAGGTGTTTGCCCCAATACAACTGCCAATTCACCAAAAACAAATGTTTCTGCCTGTTTTAGAAATTTTTGCTCGGTTTGGGGAATGGGTTTTCCATATTTGCGAAATTGTTCTGTTTTGAGATACAATGTTTTGACTAATTGTAAGCATTTTTCAAAATCATGTGTTTCTAATATTTTGGTGTATAGTGCAGCATTTTGTCTGGCATCTTTTGCAATGCAAGCAGTTGCAGGTAATTCGGCAATGTGTTGCAAACAAGACTTTGCCTCTGCAAGTGAAATCAAAGGTCGCATAAATGCTTGAGAATGTATGAAAACGTGTATGGTTTGTGCAGCAGAAAACAAGGGTTCTAATGTATAATATTGTTTGTTTTGATTGTTTGTTTGTGGCAAAGCAGATATATCTGTAATGCGACAAGCACCTGTATGATGATATATGACAATATCATTTTTTTGATACATACAAAACAGCTCCTTTCATGGGCTTTTGTATCCAGTGTTTCCCAAAAAGGCTGTTTTTATGCAAAAGAAAACCCCTTTTTCAAAAAGGGGTACTGTATCAAAGAGATAATGCCAGTTTTTGACGCATTGCTTCGATTTGTGCATCTGTCAAATCCAGTGGATGGTATGCAATGGTAATGCCATCATTTTCATAACGAGGAATGAGATGCAGGTGGAAATGAAATACGGTTTGTCCTGCAATGGTACCATTATTTTGCATCACATTCATGTGCGAAAAGCCTAAAATGTCTTTCATTTGTCTTGCGATTTGTGCTGCCAATTTGAACAATCTACCTGCTTTGTCAGGGTCAATTTCAAAAATATTGGCAACGTGTTCTTTTACCAATATCAAAACGTGTCCTTCGTTGGCAGGAAAACGGTCTAATATTACTTTGAATTCGTCATTTTCATATAATGTGGCAGAGCCAAATTTTCCAGAAACAATGTTGCAAAAAATACAATCGTCCATAATCAATCTTCCTTTCTTGGATATACTTTTATTACAGTATAGCACGAAAGAAAGGCGATTGCACAGATTTTTAGCAAAAATATTTGCTGTGTAAATAGGGAAATACATTGGTGTGACTTTGTTTGTCTGTCAATATTTCAAAAAAGATGTCCCGTAAGTCATTTTGTGGTACACAAAGCAAAAAACTGCGGTAAAAATCACAACTATCCAATTCTTGCAAAAATGTTTCTTCCATATAATTTTTTGGGTCTGTGATTTGTGTAGCAGTGTATGCATGTTGTGTATCTGGCATTTGTGGCGTTTTGCCTGTGATGATATAGTATGCTTCCCGCAGCTGTTTGCAATGTTTCTTTTCATCAAGATACATGGATTTTATGATATTTTCCGCAGGCTGTAACGTATCCACTTGTGTCATCAGATGGTGATAACGCTCCATAAGCTGTGTGGTTTCTTGCAATGCAAGTTCTAACAATGACAATAAACGTTTGTCATATGCCAATTCTGTTGTGGTTGGCATTTGTGTTGCATCTTCCCTTATAGAAATATTTTGTTGTGGGTTGCGGTTATATGGATACATGATGCTATCGCTCCTTTTTATGCAAATGTATTTTTTATATGGATATGCAAAAAAGGTGAAATACTTTCTTATTTTTGGAATATTCTTTTGCAAATACTTCTTTTCGTATGCGTGTTTTTTTGTTATGATACAAGTGTTGTATGAAATAAGAAAAAATGGCATAAAAATAACAAAAAGAAAATGGACAGTAAAATATAGAGGTGAACATATAGTATGAAACGAATTGTATTGACAGGTGGTGGCACAGCAGGACATGTGACACCCAATTTGGCACTTTTGCCAGCGTTACAGGCAGAAGGCTGGGAGGTCATTTATATTGGTTCTGAAAACGGTATTGAAAAAAGTTTGATGGAAGATGCAGGTGTGACATATTACAGCATTGCAACAGGAAAATTAAGACGATATTTGTCAAAACAAAATATTACCGATATGTTTCGTGTGGTAAAAGGAGTGCAAGAGGCAACAAAACTTTTGAAAAAACTCAAACCAGATGTTGTATTTTCAAAAGGTGGTTTTGTGGCTGTGCCTGTGGTGTTGGGGGCAAAAAGAAATGGTATTCCTGTCATCATACATGAGTCTGATATTACACCAGGGCTGGCAAATAAAATTGCCATGCCATTTGCAAAAGTGATTTGTACCACATTTCCAGAAACATTACAATATACAAAAGGAAAAGGCGTGCATACAGGCACACCCATTAGAAAAGAGTTATTTGAGGGGCAAAAAGAAAAAGGGTTGCAATTATGTGGCTTTACAGGGCAAAAGCCTGTTGTGATGCTGATGGGCGGTTCTTTGGGTTCTGTGAAATTAAATGGTTGTTTGAGAGAAATACTGCCCAATTTGTGCAAGGATTTTGATATCATTCATTTGTGTGGGAAAGGGCATTTGGAGCCAAAATTGGAAAAACAACAAGGATATTGCCAATTTGAATATATTTCAGAAGGCTTGGCAGATTTGTTTGCAGCAGCAGATGTTTTCATATCTCGTGCAGGCAGCAATTCTATATCCGAATTTGCAGCACTGCAAAAACCACATTTGCTCATTCCACTTTCTGCAAAAGCAAGCAGAGGTGACCAGATATTAAATGCGGCATCTTATCAAAAACAAGGGTTTGCAATGGTGTTGGAAGAAGAAAGCCTGACGGCAGAGGCAATGGAGAAAGCTGTCCGTAATTTATATGAAAATAGACAACAATATCAAAAAGCTATGGCAAAAAGCACACAAAAAGATGGTGTGGAGGCTGTTATGGCACAAATCAGAAAATTATGATAATAAAAAATCCCCTATTTTGAAAAATAGGGGATTTTTTTTATTTTAAGTTTTCAGGATTTAAGCATTCCAATTCGGGTATGATAAAACGTCCATCTTTACGGATTAACACATCATCAAACCAAATTTCGCCACCACCGTATTCTGGTGTCATAATCAATACCAAGTCCCAATGCACTGCGGATTTATTGCCGTTGGGGGCATCATCATAACAATTTCCAGGTGTGAAGTGAATACTACCCATGATTTTTTCATCAAATAATATGTTGTTCATGGG
>JAHHTV010000067.1 GCA_020024395.1 Anaerotignum sp.
ATAATATTTTTTGCTTTGTTATGATAAAACCCTATGGAATGAATATCTTGCTCCAATTCTGCCAAATTTGCCTCTGCAAAATCCTGTATCGACGTATATTTTTGAAACAAATCTTTTGTCACAATGTTCACACGGTCATCGGTGCATTGTGCTGACAATATGGTTGCAATCAATAATTGCCATGCATTTTCATGGTTCAAATAACATTTTGTGGGACCATAGTGTTCTTGTAACAACGCTAATATTTTCATTACTTTTTCTTTTTTTGTCATAAAATACTACTCCTTTTTTTTGCAAAATCATACACCCATTTTATCATGAACATGGCAAAAAGAAAACTGCTCATTGACAAAAAAAAATCCCTATACTATCATGAAACAAAGAAAGGTCAGGTGTTGACACAATGTCAAAAACGATGTTGAAAAATGCAGCATTAAAATCTACAAAAAAAAGACGTTTGCTTTTATCCATATTGCAAACACAAAATAAACCCATAACCGCAGAAGAATTATTGGAGCAATCCGCCGCAATACTGCCCATGAACCTCTCCACCATATATCGCACACTCAATACATTTACTGAAAACGGTATTTTGCATAAAACATTACGCAAAGATGGCAAATCCTATTTCTCACTGGCAAAACATGACCACACACACCATTTGATTTGTACTGTTTGTCAAAAAATCATTCCTATAGATAGCTGTCCACTGCAAGAACTGGAAGAAGATTTGCAACAAAAAACGGGCTTTCATATCACAGGACATTTATTGGAATTTTCAGGTATCTGTGCAGACTGTTTGCAAAAAAGCAATACCAACAAAAACGAAACACGTTAAATCAAAAAAGCGTATCCATATAGCAATGGATACGCCCTTTTATATGCATTTATCGTTCATTTGTTTGCATACACTGCAAAATTTTTTGTTGTTCGATTTGATGTATGGATAAAAATGGTTGTAAGTGTTCCAAATCACCAATCGTTTTTTCTAACCAAACCAAATCCAGCCATTTTCCATGTTTGTATCCACAATTTTCAAATCTTGCAGTTTCACAAAATCCCATACGCTCATGCATAGCAATGCTTTTTTGATTGCTTCCCTCAATACAGCCATACAGTTTGACAACGTGTTGCATTTTCAAAATATCTGTCAATGTTTGATATAATATTCTACCAATGCCTTTGCCTTGTGCTTCTTTTTCCAAATACACAGACAATTCCGCCCCCCACCGAGAGGCTGCCCGCACCATAAATTGATGTGCATAAGCATACCCATATATTTTTCCATTTTCTTCATACACCAAATAGGGGTATTTTTCCAATACTTCTGCAATTCTTGCTGCAAATTCTCCAGTTGTTGGCACAGTATATTCAAATGTATTTGTCGTATTTTGTATATAATACGCATAAATGCTCAATATTTGTTTTGCATCTTGTATGGTTGCCATTCTCACTTGTCCCATACACTCACCCTTTTAACACTTGTTTGTTTTTGACAATATAATCTACGCCAGAAACCACAGTAAACAATACTGCCAAAGCCACAAGCACCGTTTCCACCATAGGCATAAACGCAAAAGGCAGCTGCAAAAGCACCAATATAATCATAATCATTTGTGTTGTGGTTTTGATTTTGCCCCACCAGCTTGCAGCCATTACAATATTTGCTTCCATAGCAAGTGTACGAAATCCTGTGATAGCAAATTCACGTGCCAATATCACAATCACAACCCATGCTTGCAAATCTTCTAGGGCAACCATAGAAACCAATGCTGCCATCACCAATAATTTATCTGCCAAAGGATCCATAAATTTCCCAAAATTACTCACCATATTGTATTTTCTTGCGATATGCCCATCTAAAAAGTCTGTGATAGATGCTACAACAAATATCACTGTTGCAATATAGCGGTTGTATGGTTCTTGCATCAAAAACAGTACCAATAAAAAAATGGGTATCAATACCACACGCATCAACGTTAATTTATTCGGCAAATTCATCTCCATAGACAACATCTCCCATCAAATCATAATCGCTTGCCTCTTTGATTTTTACAGATACAAAATCACCAGAATACACTTCTTCCTCTGCACCAAAGAACACCATACCATCAATATCAGGGGCATCCCATTTTGTACGACCGCAATAAATCTGTTCTTCTGGCAATTTCCCTTCTACAACCACTTCCAGTGTTTTGCCAACTTCCTGATTGCATAATGATGCTGCAATTTCTTTTTGTATATCCATAATGATGCGTTGTCGTTCTTCCTTCACTTCTTCTGCAATTTGATTTTCCATTTTGCCTGCTGGTGTACCTTCTTCTTGTGAATAGGTAAACACGCCCAAACGGTCAAAACGCATTTCTTTGATAAATGCTTGCAAATCTGCAAATTCTTGTTCTGTTTCTCCAGGGAAACCCACAATCAACGTTGTGCGTATAGCAATATCAGGCATAGCTTTACGCAAACGACAAACGGTATCTTTTATCAATGCTTGATTGCTTTTTCTGCCCATGCGTTTGAGTACTGTGTCACAGCCATGCTGTATGGGCATATCAATATAATGACAAATTTTTTCATTGCTTGCCATCACATCAATGGTTTGCTGTGTCAATGTTTCTGGATAACAGTATAACACTCTAATCCAACGAATACCATCAATTTCAGAAAGTTTTTGCAACAATTCATGCAATTTTGACGCACCATATAAATCTCTGCCATATATAGATGTATCTTGTGCCACAATGACCAATTCTTTCACGCCTTGTTTTGCCAGCATTTCTGCTTCTTGTATCAAACTTTCCATCGTGCGGCTTCTATGACGACCACGCATTTTGGGAATCACACAATACGTACAATGGTTGTCACACCCTTCTGATATTTTCAAATAAGCAAAATAGGGTGCTGTGGAAAGCACACGCAACGCACCATTTTCATTTTGCATGGGTTTGTTGATGTCTTCCAAGTGTTTGAAACCTTGTTCCCCGCCTAAAATGCGGTCAGCCACTTCTGCAATTTCTTCATATGCCGCAGTACCCACTACCGCATCAACTTCTGGCAGTTCATCAAAAAATTCTTTTTCATACCGTTGTCCCAAACAACCAGCCACAATCAAGCCTTTGCAATTTCCTGTTTTTTTATGTTCTGCCATTTCCAATATAGTTTCAATACTTTCTTCCAAAGCATCTCGAATAAAACAGCAAGTATTTACAACAATAATATCTGCCGCCTGCTCATCTGCGATTGCCTGATAGCCTTTTTTTTGCAATATACCAAGCATAACCTCACTGTCTACTCTATTTTTGTCACACCCCAATGATGTAAATGCAACCGTTCCTTTCATATTTTTCTCTCCTCAAATTTCATTTTGTAATTTTGCTGCTATGATACAATTTTGCATCAACATCGCAACTGTCATCAAGCCCACGCCGCCTGGCACGGGAGAAACTGCTCCTGCCACTTCACAAACGGCATCAAAATCCACATCACCGCACAATTTTCCATTTTCATCACGGTTCATACCCACATCAATCACCACTGCACCTTCTTTTACCATATCCGCAGTCACCATATGTATTTTGCCAACCGCACTGACGATAATATCGGCTTGTTTACAGATTTCCTCCAAATTTTTTGTTTTGGAATGGCAAATGGTAACCGTTGCATCTTTTTGTAATAGCAACATCGCTGTTGGTTTGCCCACATGATGGCTTCTTCCAATTATTACACAATGTTTGCCTGCAATTTCATAGCCACTTCTGCTAATCAATTCGAGTATGCCCGCAGGTGTGCAAGGCAAAAATCCTTTTTTGTTTGTGTGTAGCATACCCACATTCAATGGGTGAAAACAATCCACATCTTTGATTGGTGAAACTGCCAATATCACTTTTTCCTCATTGATATGGGCAGGTAAAGGCAGTTGCACCAAAACACCGTTTATGCTGGTGTCCTCGTTCAACTCTCCAATCAATGCCAAAACTTCTTGTTCTGTGGCACATTCTGGTAATGTATACATTTTTGATGTAATCCCCACCAATGCACAAGCTTTTTCTTTATTTTTTACATATATTTTCGATGCCGCATCATCACCCACCAAAACCACAGCAAGGCAGGGGACAATCCCCTGCCGCTGCAATTTTTGTGCTTGTTGTTGGGCTTCTGCTTTGATTGTGTCGGAAATCATTTTTCCATCTATGCGTTTTGCCTTCATAAAGCACCTATTCTCCTTTTTCGTTTTTAGAACAATCCAACAATATTTCCATCAGCGTCAATGTCAATTTGCAATGCCGCAGGTTTTTTGGGTAGTCCGGGCATTGTCATGACATCGCCCAACAACGCTACCACAAAACCAGCACCAGCAGAAATACGAATTTCTTTCACTGTCACGTCAAAACCTTCGGGACGTCCCAACAATTTCGGGTCATCGGACAAAGAATACTGTGTTTTTGCAATACATACAGGGAAATGAGAAAATCCCAGTTTTGCAATTTGTGCCAATGTCTTTTTCGCCGCCGCAGAGAAATGCACCTGCCCTGCACCATAAATTTCTTTGCAAACGGTATTGATTTTTTCTTCAATGGAAAGTGCGTCGTCATATAATACTTTGAAATCATTTTGTTTTGTTTCTAGTGTATGCAAAACTTTTTCAGCCAACACCTTACCGCCTGCACCACCGTCAGCCCAAACATTTGCCACTGCAAATGTTGCACCCATTTGTTCGCAGCGTGTTTTTACATATTCCACTTCTGTCGCTGTATCTGCCACAAAATGGTTTAATGTTACCACAACAGGCACACCATATTTTTGTATATTTTCAATGTGTTTTTCCAAATTGACAAAACCTTTTTGCAGTGCATCCAGATTTTCATTGCTCAAATCTGCCTTTTCTACACCGCCGTTATATTTCAATGCACGAATGGTTGCCACAAGTACAACTGCATCTGGTTTGATTCCTGCTTTTCTGCATTTGATATCAAAGAATTTTTCTGCACCCAAATCCGCACCGAAACCAGCTTCTGTGATAACATAATCTGCCAATTTCATTGCAAATTTTGTTGCTCTGACACTGTTACAACCATGTGCAATATTTGCAAATGGGCCACCATGAATAATTGCAGGTGTATGCTCCAATGTTTGTACCAAATTTGGCTGTAATGCGTCTTTGAGCAATACCGTCATTGCACCATCTGCTCCAATTTGTTTTGCCGTTACAGGTTCATCATCATATGTGTAGCCCACAATGATTTTACCCAACATTTCTTTCAAATCATGGATATCATTTGCCAAACAGAATATCGCCATAATTTCAGATGCAACCGTAATCTGGAAGCTATCTTCTCTTGGTGTCCCATTGACTTTGCCACCCAAACCAGAAATCACATGACGTAGTTGTCTATCATTCAAATCCACAACTCTTTTCCACGCAATTTTTCTTGGGTCAATATGAAGTTCATTGCCTTGTTGTATATGGTTGTCCACCATAGATGCCAGCAAATTGTTTGCAGTTGTAATGGCATGCAAATCGCCTGTAAAATGCAAGTTGATATCTTCCATTGGTACAACCTGTGCATAACCACCACCAGCTGCACCACCTTTGACACCCATACAAGGGCCAAGAGAAGGCTCCCTCAAACAGGTAATGGCATTTTTACCCATTTGTTGCAATGCTTGTGCCAAACCAATTGTCACAGTGGTCTTACCTTCGCCTGCGGGGGTAGGGTTTACCGCTGTAACCAATATCAATTTTGCATCTGGATTTTGTTTGATTTTATCATAATATTTGTCGTTAATTTTTGCTTTATATTTACCATAACATTCCACATATTCATCAGGGATACCTGCTTTTTGTGCAATGTTTGTAATTGGTTCCATTTTACATTCTTGTGCAATTTGCAAATCTGTTTTCATTTCAAAAACTCCTCTCTGATACAATGCTTTTTGTTGTGCTTGTGTCTGTCGTTCTTGAAAAAAGCCGACAGTCCAAGCGTTACTTGCCCAGACGGTCGGCATTTTATATGTCATACTTCATGTGGTTTGTTCCACTTCCGTCAGTCATATGACCTGGTAAAATGGTACTATATCCATAGCATTTTGTCAATATCCATCATTCTATATTGTCTGTTTGTAATGATGGTGATTGCATTTGTGCCACTTCATTTTGTGTACATAGCACTTTTCTTTGTTTGCTACCATCACTTTTGCCCACAATGCCATTTTCTTCTAATGCATCCATCAACCTTGCTGCACGGTTATAACCAATGCGAAATTGCCGTTGTAGCATAGAAGTGGAGGCTTTTTGTTTTTCTATGACAAACGCCACAGCTTGTGCATAAAATACATCATCTACATTGTCAGATACTGTTGTTTTTGTTGTTGTGGTAATTTGTTCCACCATTTCTTCTGTGTAAGTTGTACCAGCATTTTCTTTCAAAAAGGAAACAATATTTTCCACCTCTTTATCTGTGACAAAAGCCCCTTGCATACGTGCTGGTTTGCTTTGTCCTGTCGGATAAAACAGCATATCACCTTTTCCCAACAATTTTTCTGCCCCCACCATGTCCAATATGGTGCGAGAGTCTGTACCAGAAGAAACTGCAAATGCCAATCTTGATGGAATATTTGCTTTGATAACCCCTGTAATCACATCTACAGATGGGCGTTGTGTAGCAATAATCAAATGCATACCTGCTGCTCTTGCCATTTGTGCCAATCTGCAAATGGCATCTTCCACTTCACCCGCTGCTGCCATCATCAAATCTGCCAATTCATCAATGACAATCACCATTTGTGCCATTTTTTCATCTGGTTTTCCCTGTTCTTGTTTCATATCATTAAAACCCTTGATGTCACGCACACCACATTCTGCAAAATCATTATATCTTTTTAACATTTCACGCACAGCCCAATTTAACGCTGACGCTGCCTTTTGTGGGTCTGTCACAACGGGTATCAGCAAATGCGGAATACCGTTATACACACTCAATTCCACTACTTTTGGGTCAACCAACAACAGTTTAACTTCTTTGGGGTCTGCTTTATACAATATACTGGTAATCAATGTATTGATACAAACGCTTTTGCCACTGCCCGTTGCCCCTGCAATAAGCAAATGTGGCATTTTTGCAATATCTGCCACAACGGGATTGCCAGCAATATCTTGTCCCAAAGCAAATGCCAATTTAGAAGGATGTTCTTGAAATGCCTTGCTTTCCAATACTGTCCGCAAATACACAGGTTGTGTTTCTTTGTTTGGCACCTCAATACCTACTGCCGCTTTGCCTGGAATAGGGGCTTCAATACGAATACCACTTGCTGCCAAATTCAAAGCAATATCATCTGCAAGATTGACAATTTTGCTAACTTTCACCCCTTGACTGGGTGCTATTTCATATCTTGTCACAGTCGGACCCTTATTGATTTGCAATACTTTTGCATCAACGCCAAAACTTTGCAATGTATTTTCTAATTTTTTTGCATTTTCAATCATTTCTGTTTTATTGGTAGACAAAATATTACCACAATCTTTTCCCAGTAATTCCATTGGTGGAAATTGATGTGGTTGCTTTGTTGTTGTTTGTGTTATATTTTCAGCATTGCTGCAATTTTGGGGTCGTTCTGGTTGTTCTTTCGTATCTTCTTTGACAGGTATTTTTTGTTCTTGTTCTAGCTCATCTAAAATTTTACCACCCACTACCACACGAAAATCCCGTTTAGGTTCTTCCTGTTTCATTTCTTTCACATAATCATAAATGGGTTCTTTTTGTTTCACTGAATACTTTTGTTTTGTTTTATGAAACACGGTTTCTTGTATTTCTAGCATCTGTGGTGTATTTTGTTGTGGCTGTTGTTCTAACTCAATATTAAAAC
>JAHHTV010000068.1 GCA_020024395.1 Anaerotignum sp.
GCATACATGAATATACAACACAAAAAACATTGTTTTTGACTTTGCGAAATAAATGTTTTGTGATATGATGTTACAAAGAGAAAGAAACAATGTATCGCTTGGCATAAAGGAGGTATGGTTTTATGAAAGTTGTGACTTATGCACAAGGCTGTCAAACGGCTGTCGGTATTTTGAAAAAAGATGGTACACAGGTGGTACCTGTGCAGTATTTGGGCTGTAGTGCCAAAGATATGACAGAATTTATCAAAGATATTAACATACAAAAATTGGAAAAGCTCAAACGCAATGTAGAATTGATGGACGGGCTTTCCATTGCAGATGTACACATACTTTCTCCCATTGTACACCCAAAACAAGATGTGATTTGTTTGGGTATCAATTATTATGCCCATGCAGAAGAAGCGGCGCGTTTTAGTGATGAAACATTTGGTGGGGAACGACCACAACCCATATATTTTTCAAAAAGAGTGTATAAAGCTGTGCCACCAGATGGTGAAATTGATGGACATTTTGATATTGTAGATGGATTGGATTATGAAGTAGAGCTTGCGGTTGTAATTGGCAAAGATGCCAAAAATGTCAGTACAGATGAGGCGTTTGATTTTGTGTTTGGCTATACCATACTCAATGACATCAGTGCAAGAAATTTGCAAACAGCACACAAACAATGGTATTTTGGAAAAAGTTTAGACGATTTTACACCCATTGGGCCATGTATTGTGACAAAAGATGATTTTCAAAATCCGCCTGCACTTGCCATTCGTAGTTATGTCAATGGACAGTTGCGACAAGACAGCAATACATCTTTGATGATAAACGACATTCCAAAAGTCATCAGCCAGCTTTCCCAAGGTATGACATTGCAAGCAGGCACAATTATCGCTATGGGTACCCCTGCGGGCGTTGGCATGGGATTTGACCCACCAAAATTTTTGAAATCAGGTGATGTGGTAACTTGTGAAATTGAAGGCATTGGCACATTAAAAAATACGATAAAATAAATCAAAAACAAGGAGCAACCATATATGAATAAAATCAAAGTGATGAGTGTATTTGGTACACGTCCAGAAGCAATCAAAATGGCACCTTTGGTAAAAGAATTGGAAAAAACAGAACAGATAGAAAGTATTGTTTGTGTGACAGCACAGCATAGAGAAATGCTTGACCAGGTGTTAGAAATATTTGATTTGCACCCAAAACATGATTTGAATATTATGCAAAGCCGTCAAACATTGGCAGGTATTACAACACGTGCATTGACAGGACTAGAAACTGTGATTGCACAAGAAAAACCAGATATTGTATTGGTGCATGGTGATACTTCCACAACATTTGCGGGAGCATTGGCAGCATATTACAATCAGGTGAAAGTAGGGCATGTGGAAGCAGGATTGCGTACCTATGACAAATATCAGCCTTTCCCAGAAGAAATGAACCGCTGTTTGACAGGTACATTGACCGATTTGCATTTTGCCCCCACTGCACTTGCAAAAGAACATCTGTTAAAAGAAAATATTGCCCCAGAAAGTATATTTGTCACAGGCAATACAGTCATTGACGCATTGGCACACACCATAGAAGAAACATATATATTTCATGAACCTGTTTTGAATACCATTGATTTTGGAAAAAAACGTGTCATTGCCATGACAGCACACCGCCGTGAAAATTTGGGAGAACCACTGGAAAATATTTGTCATGCAGTCAAGCAGATTGTAGATGAATTTGCAGATGTAGAATTGGTGTATGCTGTGCATAAAAACCCTGCGGTGACAGAACCCGTGCATCGCATATTGTGCAATCATCCTCGTATCCATTTGACAGAGCCTTTGGATTTGAAAGATATGCATAATTTGATGTGTCGTTCATTTTTGGTTTTGACAGATAGTGGCGGTTTGCAAGAAGAAGTACCTTCTATGGGAAAACCTGTTTTGGTGTTGCGTAATGTGACAGAACGTCCAGAAGGTGTAGAAGCAGGCACATTGCAATTGGCAGGCACAGACAAACAAACTATTTATCAAATGACAAAAACACTTTTGATAGATGATGTAGCATATCAGGAAATGGCACAAGCCAAAAATCCATTTGGGGATGGCAATGCATCAAAACGAATTGTGCAGGCAATATTATATGCATATGGACAAACACAACAAAGACCAAAGGATTATATTGTAACAAAAAATACTGCAAACCACCGTGCGAACAAGGAGGCATATAACATGAAAGAAGAACGTTTGGCAATACTGAGTATGTTAGAAAAAGGATTGATTACCGTAGATGAAGCAGAGCGTTTGTTGACCGTTTTGCAAAATGGTATGGGTCTGGAAAAAGACGGTATTGGAAAAGCCGTTGGCAATGCATTGGAAAAAGCAGGCGATGTATTGGGCGGTGTAGCAAAAACAGTTGGAGAAAAAGCAGAACAGTTACAGCCAAAAGTAAAAGAAGTTGCAACAAAAGTAGCTGATAAAGCAGATGAAATGCAACCTGTTGTCAGAAGTGCTGTATTTCGTATGACAGAAAAAGCACACGAATTAAAAGAAGATTTCAAAACATATAAAGAAAAAAAGAAAACACAAAAAGAACAACAAGACAAAGAAGCATACTGGGACGACGAAGATGTTCGGGAATTGGATGCTGATGAAGCAAAAAAAGAACAGATGGAACCTGTAGAACAGCCAGAAAATGAAATCACAGAAGATGACCCTGTGATTGAAAAATATGCAAAAAATGTAGAAGCAGTGATGAATTCTGTACAACAGCAAATGGAACAAATTGACGATGCAGAAAGTTTCTTAAAATCTGCATTTGGTGATGTTGACCCTTCTGAATGGGAAGATGACGAAGAAGAACAACAAACAGATAAAAACGATACAAAATAATCAAAAAAGGAGCGGTTTCGCTCCTTTTTTGATTTTTATTCAATGATATGTCGTTCGTTGATTTGATATTGACTGCCATCTAATGTATTTGGTGGGATATATTTTTGTAACGTTATCATATTTTTATGGGTATCAATTTCAACTGCGAAAAAAATTTCAGATGCCGCAGGTGGCCCGCCACAAATGACAATACTTTTTTCATTGGTTTTGGGGTCTGTGCGAACCCATAAAGGGGAAGTACCATCCTCTGGATATTCCCAATCATCAGTTTGCCCCAATATTGGTTTGGGTGTTAGAAAAAATTTGACGACAAAATTTTTGTTTTGGTTTTTCCGAAAATGGATTGCCATACAATATTTGAGCCATTTTGGTTGTTGCGCTAGGGGGCATAATTCTTCAAATTTTTCGCACGCCATAGAAAATGCTTGCTCATAATCGTGCTGTTTTTTATCCATCTGTATGCTCCTTTTGTGCAATTAAAATAATAAATCCAATTCTGCTTTTGCTTTTTCAATATCTTGCAATATGGATTGTTGTTTTTCTTCAAACAGCAATTCTTTGTTATAACGATAATATGTGTCACTGCCATTTTCGCTGATGAATTTTACGCTGTAATAATTGTTTGTCAATTCTGTAATAAATATCACCATTTCTTGTCCTGCACCGAATGTTTCTTCCAAGAAAGCAAATGCACAATTCAGTGCGTCAGAGGCTGTGGCAATGGCATTTTCACGTTGTTGTACAACGGCAGAAAATCTTTGTTTGATAAAATCAAAAACTTCTGTTTTTTCACGCAAATCATTTTGTTTTGCTTCTTTTGTATCGTTTTCTAATGTTTGTAATACCAAAAGTTCTGTTTTTTCCTGTATTTTGTCAAAAAGACCTGCTTTTTGATTGCGTGTAAATGCCTCTTGTTTTTCAGCAAGCAATGCAACATTTATGGTTTCCCAAGGGGTATTGGCACAATATGCACTTTCGTAGCGTTCTTTTAGCTCTTTCAAACAGCCATGTAAATTTACGGCATATAAATCGGCTTGATATGCGTTTGTAAAATATTCTGTCAAACGGCTCAATAATAGCCCCATTACGCTCAAACGTTCATCAAATGGTGCTTCTTGCAATTTTTGTACCGCAGATTTTGTGTATTTGCCTGCAAGTATATCATCAACATGATAATCATTGCGGTATTTGCGGTACAAATCCAGATAATTTGCAAAATCTTTTGCAATTTTTTTGTGTTGTAGGTATTGATATATGGTCAATTCATCTGCGGTGATGTCTAATTTTTCATATACTTGCAATATATTGGATAAATCTTCCCAACCTCTGGCTGTGACAAAACGTTTGCCATCAACAGTAGTTTCTACGGTATAGAAATGATTTTTTTTGATTTCTAAATAAGACAGTATTGCACCATGTAGCCCTTGTTTCCAAGCATATGCTTTCCATGTTGCAAAGTCTGGTTCTACATCTATTTTTTTCACCCTATCCAATGTTACCACGTCGAATTCTCTTACAGATTTGTTGTATTCTGGGGGGTTTCCTGCAGCAACAATCACCCAGCCTTCGGGAACTTTATGGCTGCCAAATGTTTTTGCCTGCAAAAATTGTAACATAGCAGGTGCTAATGTTTCAGATACACAGTTGATTTCATCAATAAATAAAATGCCCTCTTGTAAGCCTGTTTCTTCTATTTTGTTATATACAGCAGCGATAATTTCGCTCATGGTGTATTCTGTTACAGCATATTCTTTGCCACCATATTCTTTATGGCTGATAAATGGCAGACCAATGGCACTTTGTCTTGTGTGATGTGTGATGCTGTATGCCACAAGCCCAATACCACATTCTCTTGCCACTTGTTCCATGATGGCAGTTTTGCCGATACCAGGTGCTCCCATTAAAAATAAGGGACGTTGCCGTACTACGGGAATGAGGTACTGTCCCAAATCGTCTTTTGCTAAATACGCTTGTATGGCGTTTATAATTTCGTCTTTTGCTCGTTTGATATTCATATCATTTTTACTCCTTACGTTCTTTGATTTGTAAATCTTCTTTGCCAAATATAACTTTCATTGCCCAAGGTGGGACTTCTCGTTCATTGTATGTGCCATCATCCAAAAATAAAAATGCGGTTTCATATGGTGGGCGGCGTTTTGGAAATGTCCCCCAACCATCTGTAAAATATAATAGTCCCTTTAGATTTTGGAATGTTTTTTGTGCAATCAATTCTTCCACATAAGAAAATACAGGGCGGAAGTCTGTACCACCATTGCCTTTTAACGTGAAATTGTCCATATATACTTGCAATTCTTGTTGTGATGTAATTTTTTTGTCTTCTAATATTTTGACATCACATTGCAATATACGAATATGGAATTTATGAAAAAAACTTTCATTTTGCATGAGTATGGCATATGTTTGTTCTAAAAATTGTTTGACTGTATCGCCTTCGCAAGACTCCGATGTGTCTATGGCAATGACAAGTTCTTCAATTTTTTTGACTTCTTTGTATTCCAGTGCCTCAATCAGTGGCATATTGCCATATAACTGCAAGCCATATGTGTAAAAAATATAATCATAACTATCATCATCGACTTGTATGTCCTCTTTGTATGTCACAAACTTTTGCAAAAAGGCACGATAGTCGTAACGTTCTCGATTTTCGATTTGCAAATTTTGAAGCAAATCGCCAGTTTCTTCGCCTGCCTCTTGTGAAAACGTTTCCAAATTTGTCTGCATTTTTTCACTGATTTCTTGCCATTGTTGCTCTAATTGCTGGCGACGCTGCTGTTCTTGTTGTTCTTGTTGTTGGTCGTTTTGGTTATCATTTTGGTTGTCTTGGCTATCTTGCTGTTGGTTGTCATCGTCTTTTTTATGCTCCCAAAATACATGGTCGTCTACCCAAAATTCCAGTTGCAATTTGCCAAATTGCTGTAATGTGAGTTGTTGTTTTTGCAATACCTCATAAATACCTTCTGCAGAAAGTACTTTTAATTCTTTATGCAATTTTTCATACCATTCGTTTCGTAAATCAGATACCACCAATTTGACAGATTTGTAAGGCAATGCGTCAATCATAGACTCTACTGCAATATCACAAGCCAAATTCCAATATTCTTCGTCACGTTCGCCTTGTCGAAAAGGGTGACGAAACAAACAGTGCAGTATCATGTGCAAATATACACGATTGACCAATATATGGTCAGATAAATAGCGTTGTATCAAATAACGAGGGTTAAAAAGTATTTTTTCGCCATCTGTACCAACATATAATGAAGATAAATTCATTTCATATTTTAGTTTGCTAAGTGCAATGTCCAAAAAACGCATAGATACATATAATTCATTTCTTGCAGATGTCAAAATGTTGCTACCAATGGCAATCAGTTTTTGATGTGTTTCATTCATGCAATTTCCCTCCTTTCATTTATAAATCAAATGATTTTTGTTTTGGTTTTAGATTTTTTTGTTGATAGTCAAGTAAATAACTTGTGATTTCTGTGCGTTTGTATTTTGCAGAAATTTGTAAAAGATTTTCTATGTTTTCTGTGGTAATCAATCCCCATTGTGCAAATAATTGTATGATGTGCAAATCGTTTTGCTGTGAATAGTAGCCAAAAGCCCATGAAAAATGCTCTTGCAAATATTGTAAGTAGGCTTCTTTACGATTTTCTTGCAAACGATAAGGATATTCCAAACGATACATGGTCAAAAACAGCACCATAAATGCACCATCTTCTCGTTTTGTCAAATAAAACAATTCATCAAACCGCCGAAAATCAATGTCAGAATTGCCAATACATTGACGGAACAAATGCCCTGTGCCATAATTGACTTGATGGAATTGGCGGGCAGGAGTATCTTCAATGTATTCATATTGAAAATCTGGTATCAGTAATTTTGCTTTTTGATTATCATCAAATGTAATGGTCAAATGTAATTCATGATTTAACACAGCAATCAAATCGGCAATATGACGACAACGCCCAAAAGAAATATTTTGGAGTTTGTCACAGTTCAAAAATAAGCCTGTCCCCAAATTTTCAGTAGCTTTTGGTATGTTGATTGTTTCCAGTGTGCGACAATTATAACAAGCATATTTTCCGATTTGTGTGACAGTTTCTGGTAGCATCAATTTTTTGAGATTGCGACAGTCATAAAATGCATAACCTGCAATGGTGTGCAATGTTTCTGGCAATGCAATGTTTTCCAATGACGTACAACCAGAAAATATATGGTCGGAAAGTGTGTCAAGATGTTGTGGCAAATGTATGATTGTTAAAGCACTACAACCACCAAAAGCATATGTCCCAATTTTTGTAATGGTATCTGGCAAATAAATTTCTTGTAGTGCTTCGCCAGTTTGTGCTTCTGCGGGCTTTGTGCGAGATTGTGTCACATATTGCAGTTGTATTTGTGTAGGTGTTTGTGTTGTTTGTGAAACTTCTTCTTTTATGGCAAAGGCAAAATCAGCAATTTCTGTTACAGGCAATCCTTCTATGGTTTCTGGAATGTGTAATATCGCTGTTCTGCCTTGTATGCCAATAATTTTTATGTCATGTTCTGTTTTGCAATATTCTATGGTAATCAAACCCATTTTCCTCATTCCTTCAAAAACTGTTTGTTTGTATTATACCATCGGTATACAAATGATGTCAAAAGAAATCCTAGTGCGTATCTAGGAAAATACAGTTGTATCAATTTTTACTTTTTGATAAAAAGGTTCTTGACGTGATGATACAACGTGGTACAATAACAATATCGAAAATTGTCTTCGTAGCTCAGCAGGATAGAGCGTTCGCCTCCTAAGCGGCAGATGGTTCGTTTCCTTTTGAGTAAGAAAACTGAATATTTTT
>JAHHTV010000069.1 GCA_020024395.1 Anaerotignum sp.
ATGTAATATGTGGGCTTAATCCTTTTTTCTCTCTGCCAAAACCCTGTTTGCCCAAACTTTTTTCCAAATTGTTGAATAAACGGAACAAATCACTGCTTTTTTCAACACCAGCCCACATCACACCTTCTCTGCCTCTTGGAAAAAAACCAATTCTGTCTAATGTCAAACAAAAAGTCTTTTGCAATCTTGCGGTTTCCACCATTGCCAGATGTAAATATTCTATATCATCTTCCATAATTTCTCCCAAAAAATGTAATGTGATATGAAAATTTTCTTTTGGTGTATAATTTCCTTTTTTACAAAGTGTTTGTGCTTGATTTTGTGCTTGTTCCAAACAGTCTTTCACATCTTCTTCTAATGTAATGGCAATAAATGCACGCATATATTGTCACTCCTTTCAAAAAAAGGAACAGAACATTTTGTTCTGTTCCTATATGATTTATCATATCAAAAATATTATGCTTTCACCAAAGCCATTGCTTTTTCTACAACGTTTTCCACAGTGAAACCAAAATCTTTGAACAACTCTTTTGCGGGTGCAGATGCGCCAAAACCTTGCATGGTAATCACATCGCCATCTAATCCGACAAATTGATGCCAACCGAAATCAACTGCTGCTTCCACAGCCAGTCTTGCACGCACATTTTTCGGCAATACACTTTCTTTGTATTCTGCGCTTTGTTCTGCGAACAATTCCCAGCTTGGCATACTGATAACTCTTGCTTTGATACCTTTTTGTTGTAATGCATCATATGCTTTTACAATCAATTCCACTTCAGAACCACTTGCCATAAGCAAAATATCAGGTGTACCTTCGCAATCACGCAAAACATACGCACCTTTCAAAGCATCTTTACCAGTACCTTCAATCGCAGGCAAATTCTGTCTGGACAATATCAAGCCTGTAGGTGTTGTTGTTTTTGTCAAAGCTGTATACCAACCTGCTGCAGTTTCTCTGGTATCACAAGGACGGAATACAATATAATTTGGCATACTTCTGAGCATTGCCAAATGTTCGATTGGTTGGTGTGTAGGGCCATCTTCCCCAACACCAATACTGTCATGTGTAAAAATACTAATCACAGGCAGACCCATCAAACTTTGCATACGTAAGCCCGCTTTCATATAATCACTAAACACAAAGAAACCTGCGATATAAGGTCTTAAACCACCATGCACAGCAATACCATTTGCAATGGCTGTCATTGCAAATTCACGAATACCAAAATGCACATTAGAGCCTTCTGGTGTTTCTTTGCTATAATATGTTCTTTCTTTCATTACAGATTTATTGGAAGGTGCCAAGTCCGCAGAACCACCAAACAGATTTGGTACAACTTTTGCAACTTTTTGCAATACTTTTTCAGAAGTTGTACGTGTTGCAATATCGCCTTCATCTTTCCAGAAATCGGCATCATTGAGCAAATCCACAGACAATTCGGTACTATGCCAATTTGCATATTCTTTTGCCAATTCTGGATATTGTTTTTCATACTCTGCAAACATTGTATTCCAAGCAGCTTCTTTTTCCGCACACATTTTTGCCCAGTCTGCCATATGTGCTTTCACTTCTTCTGGCACAAAGAAATGTTCTGTGTAGTTCCAGCCCAAACTTTCTTTTGTCAATTTGATTTCATCATCACCCAAAGGTTCGCCATGTGCAGAGGATTTACCTTGTTTGTTGGGAGAACCAAAACCAATTTCTGTACAAATTTGTATCAAAGAAGGCTTGTCTGACTGTTTTGCTGCTTGTATTGCTGCTGTGATTGCATCAATATCATTCCCATCTTTCACTTCTGAAACATCCCAGCCATATGCTGTAAAACGTTTCATAACATCTTCTGTAAATGCATCATCTGTGCTGCCTTCGATTGTAATTTTGTTTCTATCATATAATACAATCAGTTTGGAAAGTCCCATAGTACCTGCCAAAGATGCTGCCTCTGATGCCACGCCTTCTTGCAAGCAACCATCGCCACACAAAGCATATGTGTAGTGGTCTACCACTTTATATTCTGATGTATTAAATTTGCCTGCCAAATGTGTTTCTGCCAAAGCCATACCCACAGCATTCGCAATCCCTTGTCCCAAAGGCCCTGTCGTTGTTTCTACGCCAACCGTATGTTTGTATTCAGGGTGACCAGGTGTCAAAGAATTTCTTTGTCTGAAATTTTGCAAATCTTCGATTGTCAAACCATAACCGAATACATGCAGCAAAGAATATAATAATGCAGAACCATGCCCTGCTGATAAAACAAAACGGTCTCTATCGTCCCAGTTTGGATTTGCAGGATTTGCTTTCATTTCTTTTGCCCACAAAGCATAAGCCGCAGGTGCTGCCCCCAAAGGCAAGCCTGGGTGACCACTGTTTGCTTTTTGAATTGCTTCTGCGGACAGAAAACGCAATGTATTTACCGTCATTTGGTCAATATTCATGTGTCAATGCCTCCTGTTGTTATTTTTTGTCATATGTCCAAAGAGAATTTTTTATTTTTTGGGTACACTTTCCCAGTCTTTCAGGAAACGTTCGATACCAATATCTGTCAAAGGATGTTTTGCCATTTGTATCAACACATTGTAAGGAATTGTTGCAATATGGCAACCTGCTCTTGCTGCATCAATGACATGCAAAGGATTGCGGATACTTGCTGCAATGATTTCTGTTTCGATACCATGTATATCAAAAATATCCACAATTTCTTCAATCAGTGTCATACCCACTGCACCAATATCGTCCACTCTGCCCAAGAAAGGACTCACATAAGTTGCACCTGCTCTTGCAGCCATCAAAGCCTGTGTTGCAGAGAAAACCAATGTCACATTTGTTTTTACGCCTTCTGCGGACAAAATTTTTACTGCTTTCAAGCCTTCCAATGTCATAGGAATTTTGATTACGATATTTTCATGGATTTTCACCAATTCTCTTGCTTCTTTTACCATGCCTTCATGTTCCAGACTAATAACTTCCGCACTGATTGGGCCATCTACAATGGTTGTAATTTCTTTTACTACTTCCACAAAATCTCTGCCTTCTTTTGCAATCAAAGAGGGATTTGTGGTTACGCCGCAAATCACGCCTAAGTCGTTGGCTTCTCTGATGTGTGCTACATTAGCGGTGTCAATAAACATTTTCATGATATTAAATTCTCCTTTTTCTACTATATGTTTTAACCGTTTTCTATTTGATGTTTTTGATACATCATGCAGTTTTATTTTACTGCATACCCCAAACAAAAGCAACGGCTTTTCCCATACTTTTTTGATTTTGTCAAAATGTATAGGAAAAGCCTATTTTTTTGAAACTGTTTTTATTTTTACTGTAAATGTTCTTTTACAAACGCTTTGATATTTTCTTTTTTGCAAACCGTTTTGTGTAATACAGTTTTGTTAGAAAGTCCCTCCACAACTTTTGGAATTTTCACGCCACTGACACGTTCCAACGCTTTCATCAAATCGAAAGCATCTTGCTCTGCACAACTGCTGTCCAATGCAGTCATAACATCTTTTGCAAATTTATAAGGGCTTGCCGTAGACACAATCACCATAGGTGTATGTGATTTTGTTTCTTTTTGATATTTTTGATATGCGGCATATGCCACAGCCGTATGGGTATCCATCACATACCCTGTTTTTCGATATACTGCACAAATGGCATCAAATGTTTCTTCTTGTGTTGCAAATTCCCCTACAATCCGCTTTTCTGTAATTTCCATATTATATTTTCCATTTTCTTGCAAATCTTGCATTTCCTGTTTTGTGACTGCTTGTCCTGCCATATGACAAATCAAACGTTCCAAATTACTAGAAATCAAAATATCCATAGAAGGCGAAACCGTCACATGAAACGCCCTATTTTTATCATAAACACCTGTACGGAAAAAGTCATACAACACTTTGTTGTCATTAGACGCACAAACCAAATTTCCCACAGGCAATCCCATCTGTGCCGCATACCAGCCTGCCAATATATCTCCAAAATTACCTGTTGGCACTGTAAAATCCAATGCCTCACCCCAAGAGATACCTCCTTGTTTGACTGCCTGTATGTATGCCCAATAATAATATACAATCTGTGGCACCAATCTACCAATATTGATAGAATTTGCAGATGAGAAACAGTATCCTTTTTCTTCCAATTCTTGTGCCAATTCTTTATCTGTAAATATGCTCTTTACGGCACTTTGTGCATCATCAAAATTGCCTTCTATCCCTGCCACAAATACATTTTTTCCTTGTTGTGTTGTCATTTGCAATTTTTGCACAGGGCTGACGCCATTTTCTGGAAAAAACACCATAATATCAATGCCCTCTACATCTGCAAAACCTTCTAAAGCGGCTTTTCCTGTATCGCCAGAAGTTGCTGTCAATATGACAATTTTTTGTTTTAAGCCTTGTTTTTTTGCGGCTGTTTTCATCAAATATGGCAATATTGACAACGCCATATCCTTAAATGCCAATGTTTTGCCGTGGAACAATTCCAAATACCACACATCTCCTTTTTTCACCAAAGGGACAATTTCTTTTGTATCAAATTTTGTATTATATGCACCTGCAATACAGTCACGCAATTCTTCTTCTGTAAAATCCAAATACAATTTCAAAACTTGATATGCCAGTTCTTGATAATCCATATCCAGCAATGCTTCTGGTGTACAATCCATTTTTGGTATTTCTTTTGGTATATACAAGCCACCATCTGGGCAAATTCCTCGCAATATTGCCTCTGATGCTGTTGCTGTCAAATCGCTGTTTCTTGTACCAATATACATACTTACCGCCATAACTCCCACCCTTTCCATTTTTTGAAAAACCAGATATTTCTATTGTACGGTGTTTTTTATTTTTGTCAACATATATCGCACATTTGTTTTTATTTCATGGACATTTTATGCCCATTTCCAACCAACTGTATATTTGTTTTTTAATCTGCCTTTTTGTACTTTTCCCCAACCCAATGGGTAACCATCTACACAAACCAATGTCCAGCCATCTTTTGCTTCTGGTGTTTCCAATGTTTCACCTTTCAAATATCGCACAACTCTTTCATCTTGCAAATCCAAATCCAGTGTCTGTTTGACATCTGTTTTGTTTAATCCCATTGCAAATGCCTGTGATGGTTCAAAACGTCCTTTCTTCAGCGTCCCTAATTGCCAACCACTTCGCAACACACGCAACCCTTTTGTATCTGGAGATTGTTCTGGCAATAAACAAAGCATATCGCCATATATTTGATAAATCCCCTCCAAAGGTTTTGTCAGATATTCTTTTGCAAATGTCAAAAAATCTGTATATTGTTTTTCTGCAATACCCTTTTCCTTTGATATGGTGTGTTTTTGTGTTTCGCCTGTTTTTTGGAGCAATGCCACAAAATGCCCCTCTCCGTTCAAATGGTGTGGATATAGCCTTGCGCAATGTTCATACGGCGGCAAACCAGAAACAAAACCATTTTCTTTTGGTATGGGTAATAATGAAAATTCTGTATGCCGTTCCAAAAAAGCACCAATGCTATCTTCATTTTCTGCTTTTGCAAATGTACAGGTAGAATATAACAACATACCACCCGTTTTGAGCATACCTGCACAATGTTCTAATATATCTGCTTGCTGCTTTTTGCAAAAATCAATCAATTCTGTGTTCCAGCTTTTCACCATATCTGGCTCTTTGCGAAACATACCCTCTCCAGAACAAGGGGCATCTATCAATATTTTGTCAAAATACCCTGTAAAACGTTCTGCCAATTTTGCAGGTGGTTCACTCATCACAAAACAATTCCGAATACCGCTTAATTCCACATTTTTGAGCAATGCTTTTGCACGTCCTGCACTGATGTCATTTGCAAACAATATACCTGTATTGTCCAGTTTTGCCGCAAGCTGTGTTGTTTTGCCTCCTGGTGCCGCACAAATATCTAGCACCCTATCCCCTTTTTCCACAGGCAACACAGCCGCAGGTGTCATAGCACTGGGTTCTTGCAAATAATATAGTCCTGCATGATAATATGGGTGTTTTGCAGGGCGTTCTTTTTCGTTGTAATAATATCCCGTTTCACACCATGGCACACGTTCCAAAGAAAATATATGTTTCTCTATCAAATCTTGTGTTTGTATCTTTAATGTGTTTACACGCAAGCCATACAATCTTTCTTGTGCAAACGATTGTATATATGCGTCATATTCTTCTTGCAACAACATTTTCATTTTTTCTATGTATTGTATTGGTAAATCCATCTGTATTCTCCCTTATCTGATTGCTTTTATGACGTTATTTTTGTATCATAATACCTAAAAATTACAATCCTTGCAATAAATTGAACAAAAAAACGCCCTATATTTTTACATTTTTTATCTTTACAAATATATACCTTTTGTATATCATAAATAGCGTTAAATTACGTTTTCAAAGGGGGTGTGTCTTATGAAAAAACAAATCTGGAAACCAGGAACTGTATTATATCCTGTGCCTGCTGTCATGGTTTCTTGCGGTACAATGGAGCAAAACAACATCATTACCATTGCATGGACGGGAACTGTCAACACCAATCCACCCATGACTTACATTTCTGTCAGACCAGAACGCCATTCTTATGATATGATAAAAAATAGTGGGGAATTTGTCATCAATCTGGTTACAAAAGATTTGACATTTGCTTGTGATTATTGTGGTGTCAAAAGCGGAAAAGATGTCAACAAATTTCAAGAAATGGGCTTAACACCACAAAAAGGCGAACAAGTCTCCACGCCAATTATTGCCGAAAGCCCTGTTAGCTTAGAATGTAAAGTCAAACAAATCATTCCACTTGGCAGCCATCATATGTTTTTGGCAGAGGTGGTTTCCGTAAGCGTTAGCGAAACGTATTTTGATGAAACAGGAAAATTCCATTTCAACAAAAGTGAACCCATTTGTTATTCTCATGGTGGCTATTTCACATTGGGCAAACAAATCGGCTCTTTTGGATATTCTGTTCGCAAAAAAGAAATCAAACAAACACAACCCTATAAAAAACAAAAAAAGAAACCAAAATTTCAGAAAAAAAAGTCATAGCATAAGAGGAGGATTTAATTTATGTTGCAAATCACAGAAGTCAATATTTTTTCACTCAGTCAAGATGATGATGTATGGAGTATCGAAGGCGAAATCACATTTGAAGACGATTTGACATCCGCTTTTGAAACAGGCTATTTGCCTAGCGAAGATGAATTGGAAAATCTTTCTTTGGAATTAGAAATTTCTGACTTTGACCATAAAGTATTAAAACAAATGATATTAGATGCCGTAAGCGATTACGAGGACTGATTTTTTTAACAGCAATGGTATTTTGATAACAAAACAGCTGAGGAGAACGCTTTGAAAAACCAAAGTTTTCTTCTCTTTATAAATCTGTTTTCTGATATCAAAAATGTTTTTTCATTGCTGTTTTTTATTACAATATTTTGGAATGAGGTGTAACATAAATGTATTTACAAACACAACATCTTTTTTTGCGACCTGTCATACAAGAAGATGCACATGATATATTTTTATATTCCAAAGACCCACAAATCGGCGAAAACGCTGGTTGGAAACCACATGAAACATTGGAAGAAACAAAAGAAATTTTAGAAGCATTATTTCTGGAAAAACCCCTGCTTTTTGCCATTACACAAAACAATCAATACAATGT
>JAHHTV010000007.1 GCA_020024395.1 Anaerotignum sp.
GTATGGATATATCAACCATAATATTAAAAGTATTTTGTAATAATGTAAAGCACTTTTTTGCAACAAAAAAATTTTCAGTTTGTATTTTTAACCAAAAATTTTGTCCAAAATGGGCAATCTCTCCACACATATTTAGTAAAGCAGATAGTTCTGCAATTTTGCAATGGCGTGCATTCCCAAAATGTGTTGCCAACTCCTCTTTCACCTTATAGGAAAATGACAAATTTGTTGTCTGTGCCATATCTTGCTCCTTTTTATCCATTTTTATATCAAAGTTTTCTTTTTGCATCTTTTTCAATATCGTTGTGTTTTAATAATACCGTATGTTTTTCCTGTCCAAGTGCAGTAAACAATGCATTTGCCAATGTCACAGAACGATGTTTCCCCCCTGTACAGCCAATGCTGATGACCAAACTGTTTTTGCCTTCTGCAATATAATGTGGTATCAAAAATTCCAACATATCCACCAATTTTTCCAAAAATGCTTTACTTTCTGAAAAACTCATCACATAATCGCTCACAGGGCTGTCATTGCCTGATAACTCCTTCAGCTCTGGGATATAATAAGGGTTTGGCAAAAACCGCACATCAAACACCAAATCACTATCTACTGGAATACCATACTTAAACCCAAAAGAACATACCGTAATGACCAAACTTTCAAATTTTTCATTATCTTGGAATATACGGTTGATTTGTTCTTTCAATTCCCTTGTCAACACTTTGCTTGTGTCAATGATATAAGTTGCTTTTGCTTTCACTTCTCGCAAAATATCTCTTTCTTTTGAAATTCCTTCTTCAATGGAGCCTTTTCTGGAAAGCGGATGACTTCTTCTGGTTTCTTTATACCGTTTTATCAACACATGGTCAGACGCATCTAAAAACAGAATTTCATAATCATATCCATTTTCTTGCAATGTAAACAAAACAGAAAACAAATCATAAAATAATTTTCCGCCACGAATATCAATCCCTATGGCAACCCGTTCAAATCCTCCATCTTGTTCATAACATAACTCTGCAAATTTTGGCAACAATGCAGGCGGCATATTATCCACACAAAAATAATTGATATCCTCCAAAAATTTCAATGCTGATGTTTTGCCTGCTCCCGACATACCTGTTACAATGACAAACCGCATGACCATGCACCTCTCTTTCGTACTTTTGAAACGACATTATTTTTCTCCTAAAAATTTCACTTCTGGCTCTAATGCTACGCCAAATTGTGCCAACACTTCCTTTTGACAAAAAGCCATCAAATCCAAAATATCTTTTGTTGTTGCATTGCCCATATTGACAATAAAACCAGCGTGCTTTTCAGAAACAGCTGCCCCACCGATTTGTTTTCCTTTCAGCCCAGCATCACTAATCAATTTTCCTGCAAAATACCCTTCCGGGCGTTTGAATGTACTGCCTGCACTTGGGTATTGCAATGGTTGTTTTTCTCTGCGTTGTTTTGCAAGTTCTGTCATTTTGTCTAATATGATTCGTTTATCACCTTTTTGCAATTTGATTTTTCCACCCAATACAATATATCCATTTTCCAATACATTGCTGTGACGATATCCCATATCCAAATCTTGCGGTGATACTGTGATTACTTCCAAATCTTTTGTCAACACGTCAACACTTACCAATATATCTTTCATTTCGCCGCCATAAGCACCTGCATTCATCACCACAGCACCACCAAATGTACCAGGAATACCAGAAGCAAACTCCATACCTGCAAGCCCTGCTTCTGCGGCTTTTGCAGCCACCATAGAAAGCAATGTGCCACATTGTATTGTCAATATATCATCAGAAATGATAATTTCTTGCATATTGCGATACAACTGCACCACTGCACCTCTGATACCACCATCCCCCACAAGCAAATTGCTTCCATTTCCTACAATTTCATATGGCATATGATATTTTTGCAAACAAGCAATGCTTTGTTTTAACTGTGACACTGTTTTTGGCATCAAAAACAAATCCGCATAACCACCTGTTTGAAATGTGGTATGCTTTGCCATACTTTCTTGAAACAAACAACATTCGATACCCAATATTTCTTGTAATTCTTTTTTACTATCTTCCATGATATGCTATTTGCACCTCCCATTTTTTATTATTTTTTCATATTTGCCAAAATACGCATTTCCAATTCTTTTGCCGGATTATCTCCCATACGTTTTTGACGGTTTGTAATTGCCGCTGACTCACAAATAACAGCCACATTTCTACCTGGGCGAATGGGAATGGTATTACATGGCACTTTATTCCCAAGTATCTCTATATATTCCTCATCTAATCCCAATCTATCATATGGAGATGCTGTTCCGTCCCACATTTCCAACCGCAACACCAAATCAATATTCTTTTTTTGTTTGATAGCACCCAAGCCAAACAATTCTTTGACATTCAAAATACCAATGCCCCGCAATTCAATCAAATACTGTATCAATTCTGGGCAAGTACCTACCAATGTATTATCTGCAATTTTTTTGATTTCCACTGCATCATCTGCAACCAAACGATGTCCTCTTTTGATTAACTCTAAAGCCGTTTCGCTTTTTCCGATACCGCTGTCACCAATAATCAGTACACCTTCGCCATAAATATCCACCAGTACACCATGTATGGTTTCCCGTTCTGCCAATTCTGTATGCAGCCAATAAATCAATTCTGCGGCAAATGTTGTGGTAGACTCTTTTGTCCGAAATATGGGTACCCCATATTTTTTACCATATTGCAGCATTTCTGGAAATATTTCTAAATTTTTGCATACAATCAAACAAGGGATATGAAATTCAAATAAATGACAAATCGCTTGTCTGCGTTGTTCTGGTTCCAGTGTCAACAAATAGCTATGCTCTACACGTCCCAATAATTGTACCCTATCATTGTCAAATCTTTCATAAAAACCCGTTAATTGCAATGCAGGGCGATTGATTTCTTTTCTTTTAATCATACGTCCTTCTAAATTGATTTCTGGTATGATATTTTCCAAATCAAAATGTTCTAAAAATGTTTTGATACACGCACCATACATAATTTTTCTCTCCCTCCTCAGCTTTTTTGACAATCGTTGGTATCCATACCACGAAAAAAGGCATATACAGATTCAGCGGCTTTGATTGTCAGACCTTCCACCTCCAACAAATCTGCAACCTCTGCTTGTGCAATTTTTTCCACAGAACCAAAATGCCGCATCAATGCTTTTCTTCTGACTTGTCCAATGCCTTTGATGTCATCTAATACAGAGTGCAATGTCTGTGTTTCGTGTAATTTTCTATGATATGTGATTGCAAAACGATGCACTTCATCTTGTATGCGTGTCACAAGCTGAAATCCTTCTGATGTCAATGGCATATGGATTTCTTTTTCCTGAAACAACAATGCTCTTGTGCGGTGTTTGTCGTCTTTGACCATGCCACATACTGGAATTTCCATGCCAAATGCAGATAATATTTCTTGTGCAGCGTGTACTTGTGTTTTACCACCATCCATCAATATCAAATCTGGCATTCTGGTAAAACTGCTTGTTTTGCCTTCGCTTTTTTCTTTTATGGCGTGATTGAGCCTTCTTGTCAAAACCTCTTTCATAGAGCCATAATCGTTTGCCCCCACAATGGTTTTGATTTTGAATTTGCGATAATCACTGTATTTTGGTTTCCCATCCTCAAAAACCACCATAGACCCCACCGATGCAAAACCTTGTATATGAGAAATATCATATGCTTCCACACGATGCAACGGTGCAGCAATGCCCAAAGCCTTTCGTAATTGTTCCATAGCTCCCTTTGTGCGTTGTTGTTCTTTTCGCATTTTTTCGCCAAATTGTTCAAATGCAATATTGGCGTTTTTATATGCAAGCTCCACCAATTTTTGTTTTTCGCCTTTGACAGGTACCGTAAATGTCACTTTGCTTCCCCTACGTTCTGTCAAATACGCCTGCAATAGTGGTGCATCTTCTTGTGTCAAATTTTCTTGCAATATAATTTCTTTTGGAACGTGTGCTGTCCCACTGTAAAATTGCTTAATAAATTCTGTCATCACTTCACTTCTTGTTTGTTCCTCTGGTGCTATGATATGAAAATTTTCACGCCCTGTCATCGTACCATCTCGTATGAAAAATACTTGCACCAAACATTCTGAAAATGCTCGTACCAACGCCACAACGTCTGCTTCTTGTAATGTCATATTATCCATTTTTTGTTTTTGTGCCACATTTTGCACCGCTTTGATTTTGTCACGCAACATTGCGGCTTTTTCATACTCCATAGCCTCTGCGGCTTCTGCCATTTCTTGTTCCATTTGTTTGCGTATGGCATCATGTTTGCCTTCCAAAAAATCCATCGCATATTGTACATACACACCATATGCCTCTTTTGTAATCAAAGCATTACAAGGTGCCATACACTGCCCAATATGATAATTCAAACAAGGACGCTCTTTTCCTGTTTCTTTTGGCAAATTCTTTTTGCACTTTCGTATTGGAAACAATTTTTGTAATATTTCAACGGTTTCTTTCAATGCAATACCATCTGTAAAAGGACCATAATATTTTGCTTTATCTTTTTCACGTTTATGTGTCACAAATATACGGGGAAAATCCTCTTGTATGGTCACCTTAATATAAGGATAAGACTTATCATCTTTGAGTAATATATTGTAACGTGGGTCATACTTTTTAATCAATGTACACTCTAAAATCAACGCTTCCATTTCGGTATCTGTCACAATATATTCAAATTCTTTGATATGTGGTACCATTGTTTTTGTTTTGGGCGATTGGTTTTTACTGCTTTGAAAATACTGTCTGACACGGTTTCTCAAATTCACGGCTTTTCCTACATAAATGATTTGTCCGTTTTCATTTTTCATCAAATATACCCCTGATTTTTGGGGTAATTTTTTTAATTCTGCCGCTATATCAAACATATTGTATCACCTGCCCATTTTTCTTTTTTGCATAGTATATCACAAAACATTTGTTTCTTCTACCACAAAACAATGGTTTTATTTTCAAAATCAAAACAGCATAGTATAGAAACTATGCTGTCTTTGTATCGTTTTCATCATGAAAATCTTTTTATTTTTGTTTTACAACAATCTTACTTTTTTGCAAATGCGTACAAGCTTTCTGCCCATAGGCATTGCCTGTAAATCTTCTTCCTGTATGCCGCCAATCCATAACATCACAACTGCATATACTCCCATTGCCACCACAATCGCTGTCAATGTGCAGACAATATTATAAGGTATAAAATGGTGCAATCCATGGTATATGCCAAGTGCTGCTGCACCCATGACAACCGCTCCCGCAACTGGTTTTAACAATACTCTTTTCCAGTCAAATTTCACGCCTGTAATACGAGAGAGCATACATACATCAAATATGGATGCCACCAAATAACAACCTGTTGTGGAAAGCACAGCACCCAATACGTTTAATGCAGGAATGGATATCAATACTGCATTTAATATCACTTTTGTCACTGCCCCTAACAAAGCTCCCACAACAGGCACTTTGATATGCCCAAGTCCTTGCAATACACCTGTTGCAGTCTGACACAATGCCAAAAATATAATTGAAACACCACCCACAACCAAAAGCATACCGCCTTCTTTTGCAGATGGGAACAGCATTTCTAATATCTGTGGGCCTAACACTGCAATCCCCACAGATGCAGGCACAGATATAATCATTGAAATACGCATTGTCAAATTCATTTTTCTTTTGACTTCTTTTTTCTCACCCATGCGATTGGATGCCGCAATGCTTGGCAATACTGCCGTTGCAATCGCTGTGGATATGGAAACAGGCAATGTTGTCAGTGTTACATATTTTCCGTTTAACTGCCCATATAATGCAGTTGCTTCCATATCAGAAAACCCAATATCTTGCAATATTTTTGTTACCATACCCATATCAATCAAATTGGTGATACTAAACACCGCAGTACCTGCAATAATGGGCAATGCTGTTTGCATAATTTTTTTTGCCAGTTGCTTTTTGCTTTCTTCATGTGATTGTTTGCAACGTTCTGCACGTCTGAGCAAATCTGGACGAATGAGCAAATAGCTAATCCATACCACAACCAAACCTGCCGCCGCACCAATGCCAGTACCCATCGTACCACCTGCCGCACCCAACGGCAGATTTTTTGTTTGCCCCATAGGTACATAAAGCCCCAAAAACACATATGCCAAATACACACTAAAAAATGCATTGAATATCTGTTCTACAATTTGAGATATCGCAGTTGGCACCATGGTATGCATACCTTGGAAATATCCACGATACACAGACATCACTGCCACAATCACCAATGTTGGACAAAGTGTCAATATTGCATAATAACTATCTGGTGATGATACCAAAATTGCCATTTTTCTTGCAGTCAATGCAAGCAATATCGCAAATATCGTGCCTAATGTTGTAGAAATCAACAATGAAACTTGAAATACCCGATGTGCATTACGATATTGATGCAGTGCCAAACGTTCGGAAACCAATTTGGATATTGCCGCAGGCAGTCCCGCAGATGACAGTATCAACAAAAACATATAAATATTATATCCTGCACCATATATGCCATTTCCGACATCGCCCAGCATATTGGTCATTGGCACACGATATACAAACCCCAAAAAGCGTACCAATATCCCTGCAAATGCCAGTATTGCCGCTTGTTTCAAAAAGGAGCCTTTTTGCTTTGTTTTCTCTGTCATACTGCACCTCTGTCTACATCACTTCTTTTTCTGTTTATCTGTTGCCATGCACTCTGATTTTTCTGCGTTGGTTGCAATCCAACACTTTTTTACGCATACGCAAACTTGTTGGTGTTACTTCCAACAATTCATCTTCGCCAATAAATTCCATGCATTGTTCCAAAGACATTTGTATCGCTGGTGTCAGACGCAATGCATCATCAGAGCCAGAAGAACGTGTATTTGTCAACTGTTTTTTCTTACAAACATTGATATCCATGTCGTCTGCTCTTGCATTTCTGCCCACAATCATACCTTCATATACTTTCACGCCTGCACCAATAAACAAATCGCCTCTTTCTTGTGCATTATACAAGCCATAGGTAATTGCTTCACCGCTTTCAAATGCAACCAAAGAACCTTGGGAACGTGTAGGGATTTCGCCTTTGTATGGTTCATACCCATCAAACACAGAATTCAAAATACCATTTCCTTTGGTATCTGTCATAAATTCACTACGATACCCTATCAAACCTCTTGCAGGAATGGAAAATTCCAAACGCGTATATCCACCTTTGGAAGGATACATATTTGTCATTTCACCTTTTCTGCCACCCAGTTTTTCAATCACATTGCCCACAAATTCTTCTGGTACGTCAATAGTTACTGCTTCCATAGGTTCACATTTTTTGCCTTCTATTTCATGGAACAATACTTCTGGTTTGGAAACTTGGAATTCATACCCTTCTCTACGCAATGTTTCAATCAATATAGACAAATGCAATTCCCCACGACCAGAAACTTTCAAAGCATCCATAGAGTCTGTATCTTCCACACGCAAACTGACGTCTGTATTTAATTCCTTCATCAATCTATCACGCAAATGGCGAGAAGTTACAAATTTTCCTTCTTGCCCTGCAAATGGACTGTCATTGACAGAGAATGTCATGGACAATGTTGGTTCAGAAATTTTTACAAATGGCAATGCCTCTGGTTTCAAAGGAGAACAGATAGTATCCCCAATCATAATATTTTCAATACCGCTCAAAGCCACAATATTTCCAACGCCTGCTTCTTTCACTTCCACTCTTTGCAAGCCTTCAAATTCATACAATTTTGTAATACGTACTTTTTTCTGGATATCTGCATTGTGCATATTCAAAACCACAACTTCGTCATTGACACGTAATGTACCATTTTCAATTTTACCAATACCAATTCTACCCACATATTCGCTATAATCAATGGTAGAAATCAATGCTTGCAAAGGTGCTTGTGTATCGCCTTTTGGTGCAGGGATATGCTCAACAATCGCTTCAAACAAAGGTTTCATATCACCTTCTCTATCATCTGGATTTTCAGACGCATAGCCACTTCTTGCAGATGCAAACACAAAAGGAGAGTCCAACTGATTGTCATTTGCATCCAATTCCAAAAATAGCTCCAATACTTCGTCCACCACATCTTGTGGGCGTGCTTCTGGTCTGTCCACTTTATTTACGCATACCACAACAGGGTGGTTCAATTCCAACGCTTTACGCAACACAAATTTTGTCTGTGGCATAGGGCCTTCAAAAGCATCTACCACCAACACAACACCATCTACCATTTTTAACACACGTTCTACTTCGCCACCGAAGTCAGCGTGTCCAGGTGTATCAATGATATTGATTTTAATATCGCCATAATGCACCGCTGTATTTTTAGACAATATGGTAATGCCACGTTCTCTTTCAATATCACCACTATCCATCACACGCTCTTGCACCACTTGGTTTGAACGAAAAATACCGCTTTGACGCAATAACTGGTCTACCAATGTTGTTTTACCATGGTCAACGTGTGCAATGATTGCCACGTTTCTAATATGTTCCATACTTTGTTTCATATTCTTCTTTCTCCATCTCTTTCAAATTTTTATACATCATAGTATTTTAGCATAGCCCATGTTTCCATGCAATTATTGTTTTACAAAATCAGAGTTTTTTTTATTTTTGATACATTTTTTTACATCTAACAAATATTTTTCACAAAATATTTTGTCATTTGACAAAAAATTCTACATAGCCATCAAAAAAAGATATTGTTTTTTGAAAACAATATCTTTTCTTTCTATTTATTTGATTACAGTACACGTCTTGCACAAACATAGGTTCTTGCACTATAGCCACTGTTCAAATTGGTAATAGTTACGCCATTTCCTTTGCCATCTGTGGAATGGATATATCTTCCATCCCCCATGTAAATACCCACATGGTTAATCTGGCTATTACCGCCACTGTTGAAAAATACCAAATCGCCTGCCTGTAATTCAGATTTGCTCACGCTTACACCATTATTTACCATTGTTGCAGAGCTTCTGTTTACTGTGACACCAAAGTTACGCAACACTGCATAAACAAAACCAGAGCAATCTACACCGCTATTCAAATTTGTGCCACCCCATACATAAGGTGTACCAACAAATTGTTTTGCATAATTTACAACTTCTGCACCTTTTGTAGAATATGTTGTTGTGCGGGCAGGTTTTTCTCCGCTATGTATAGATACGTATTCTGCACTAACATATCCTTTTTGACCACTTTCTGTGATAACACGCACCCACTGTTCGCCAACACGGTCTACATCAACCACTGCACCATTTGGCAACACTTGCAATATGTTGGAAACCAAAGATGCTTCTTTTCTCAATTTCAAACCACTACCTGCATTTACCACTGCATATTGACGTTGTGCTGCTGCTGGTGTTATGCTGTCGCCTGCATTTCCAATTTCTGTCAATACAGAAAGATTTTCTCCTGTCAAATAATCTTTCCCGATATAAGCTTCTTTTCCGTTATATTCTATCTGATACCAACCATCATTTCTGCCAACAGTTTTGAACACTTCTCCTGCATTGGCTGTACCAATCACATCACTGTTTGTGCTTGCTTCAGAACGAATATTCACACCATTTGCAGTCACTTTACCATCTGCTGATGTTACTTTGAAATAATCCCCTGCAACAAAACCATTTTGTCCGTTATAAGAAATTTGATACCAACTACCACTTTTGCCTGTCACTTCATATTTTGTGCCTGCACTGATTTTCCCCAATACATCTGCACTTGTACCTGCTGCCACACGCACGTTAATATCTGTTCCTGTTGCTTGTCCCATATCTGCTGCAAATACTGCTGTTGTACCCATTACCACACAGGTTGCTGTAATGCAAGCCTGACGAATTACATTTTTGACTGTCATTTAGACTTCCTCCACCATTACCGAATTGAAATTATTACAAATCTATTACGGTTAGTATACGAAAGTTTAACAATCTTGTCAATATTTTTCCCAAGAAAGTTTTCATAAAAATCGCAATATCTGCATATATACAATATTTTCATACGATAGTATGTTTGCATTTTTGTCGTTTTTTGTAACAAAATATTCCTTTCTTATTTTTTAAGATTTTTTAAATTTTATAAAAAAACACCGTATTGCTGCCCCCACAAATCATACCCAAATTGGCACTATCTTTGTTGTCCAAAACATATCTTTGCACATCAAACATATTTTGTTTTTGTTCCATTTTTTTGCAATGTTTTATAGCATGTTGTTCAATCGCACCGCCGCCAATCGTACCACAAACAATTTTCCCATTTTGTACAAACATTCTTGCACCTGCTTCTCTTGGTGCAGAACCATCTTTTTCCACAATCACAGCCACCACACCGCTTTTTTGCGTACAAACGGTTTGCAAAAATTCTTCCGATATATTTTTGCGTGGTTTGCTGTTTTTCACTTGTATAATCTCTGCTGCAATACAAACAGCAATTTCTTCTGGTGTCACTGCACCAATGGCTAGTCCAATCGGAGCGTGTAATGTGTTGATTTGTTTTTGAGAAACACCTGCTGCCAACAAATTTTGTTTTGTTTTTGCCACTTTTGTTCGACTGCCAATCATGCCAAAATACGTATATTTTCTTTTGCATATTTGTGTTGCACAAATGCTGTCTGCCTGATGCCCTCTTGTCACAACAATATAATACGTTTGTGACATATCTGGAATTTTATCAAATACACAATCAAAATCATCACAAATCAAACAATCCACATTTGGAAAACGTTCTGTATTTACAAATTCTTTTCTATCATCCACAACCGTCACATGAAATCCCAACATTTTCCCCAAATCTGCCAAAGCCAATGAAATATGCCCGCCGCCCAATATCACCCAACGTGCAACACCGCCAAACTGTTCCACAAAAACAGCATTGTTATCCAAATGCACCACAGCCCCATTTTTTTGCTCTTTCACCAAATCAAAACAAGCTGTTGTCCATGCATCTTTTTGCCCACCACAAATTTCTGTTTCATCAAATAAAAAATAAGTACCCTGTTTTTCTCCCTCAAAAACAAAGGCACTGCCAATACCATCTTTTTCTTGTAATTGTTTTTGCAATATTTGGTCATATTGTTTCATATTTTGTTTTCCTTTCTATCAAAAAACGCCTTTTGCAAACTTCCCCAAACATAAGGCACTTTCAAAAAATCTCCAAAATGCTTTGCCTGTGCTTGTGTCACACAATCCGCTTGATTGGCAAACACACAACATTTGTATTTTGTCCAATATGATTGATACCCTGCTTGCAATATATTTGCCATTTCTTTTTCTGTCACAATGGTATCTGCATCATATCCCAAAACTGCTGCACGTTCCCATCGGTGGCACACCGTATACAATTTTTCCCCCAAACTAGATAATCCAACAACCGTCACCAAAAAGTCGCTTGCTTCTGGTATGACAGGCTCTGTATCATTTGGCAATTTCAAAGGCAATCTTTTTGCACCGTCCGCCTCCACCAAAACAATATCCACCATAGAAAATACAGCCTCCCATATATGTTTTGGCAAACCTGTCATTTTTCCATTTCCACAAGCCACACCCGCTACAACAATGCCCCATTGTTTCAGCTTTTTTGAAATTTCCAAAACATCACATGACAACACAGCATATTCTTTTGGCAAATACATTTTTGTTGTTGTGGTCAATAATACTGTTTTTCCTTGTTTTTGATAGCATTTTGCCAAATGATACAACAAACTTGTTTTACCACCACTCCCCACAACACAAATACATTTTGCATATGCTGGAACGCACAGTTTTTCCAAAATATCCATACCACACCTCAAAGCCACATTTCATGCAACATATCATATGTCAATGCTTGCAAAAGTGGTTGCACAGTTTCTTTTTCTGATACTGGCATTTTCCAAGCCAATCCACATCCTGCGGTAATTTCTTGTGGTATAGGTATCAATCTACCTGATATTCCCTTTTCTTTTGCAGTATCTTCCCAATGCAAAGCCGCTGTTGTGGTTTGGAATGTTATCACCAAACAATCCGATTTTTCTCTCATGTCAACGCCTCCACAATTTGTTTTACAGCCACAATCGCCATTTCCACTTCTGCTTCTGTAACAAAATAGCCAAAACTAAACCGCACAGCACCTTGTTTTGCTGTCCCCAATGCCTGATGGAGCAATGGGGCGCAATGCACACCCCCACGCACCGCAATATTATATTCTTGTGCCAAAATATCACAAAATTTGTCTGATGATACTCCTTTGATGTTACATGTTATCATTGCCGCACGCTGTTTTGCTTCCAAATCGCCATACATTTCTATTTGTGGGATGTCTTTGATACCATTATAAAACTGCATCATACGTGCGTGTTCTTGTTGTTGTATGGTATCTAGCCCTGTTTTTTCTATAAAATCCAACGCCGCTGACAATCCAGCAATACCATGTCCATTCAATGTGCCTGCCTCCAAATGTTCTGGATATGTTTCTGGCTGTGTTTTTGAAAAACTTTGTACACCTGTACCACCCGTATAAAAACTAGGAATTTCCACAGCTTTTGCCACACACAGACCGCCTGTACCTTGTGGACCCATCAAACATTTATGTCCTGTAAAACATAATACATCTATTTGCATTTTTTGCATAGATATAGGAAATACGCCTGCTGTCTGTGATGCATCCACCACAAACAACAAGCCATTTTGTTTACAAAATGCACCGATTTTTGCAATATCATTCAAATTTCCAGTTACATTGGAGGCATGGGTACATACCACCATTTTTGTATTTTTTTGCAATCGCAATGAAAATTGCTCATATTGTAAAACGCCTTTTGCATCACATCCTACAAAAGAAATTTCCACACCATCTTTTTCTTTTTGATACAATGGTCGCAATACGCTATTATGTTCCATACAAGTGGTTATCACATGGTCATCTGTTTGCAAAAGCCCACAAATTGCTATATTCAAGCCTTGTGTTGCATTTGCAGTAAACACCACATTTTCAGGACTTTCCACATCAAATAATGTTGTCAATTTTTTTCTGGTTTGATATATCATTCTTGTCGTATCCAAAGATGTTGCATCATGCCCTCTGCCCGCATTTCCCATATGCAATATGGCATCATACACTGCTTTTGCAACTGTTTCTGGTTTTCTTGCTGATGTTGCCGCAACATTCAAATCAATCATCGTTTCCCCCTTGTATCAATAATTTTCCTTCATCTGACTGTGGGCAGTCAAATAGCATTTTGGTATCACCATATTCTGCAATATTTCCTTTTTCCATCACCATGCATTTTTGTGTCAAACGGTATATTTCACCCTTGTTATGTGACACCAACACTGCCACACCATCATAAGATGTCAAAACGGCTTGTACTTGTTTTTCTATCTCCTGCCGTAAAAAACTATCCAATGCAGAAAAAGGCTCATCTAGCAAAAGCACTTTTGGCTTTGCTGCAAGCATTCTTGCCATTGCTGTTCTTTGTTGTTGTCCGCCTGAAAGCACTGCAGGAAACAAATCTGCTACATTTTGTAAATAAAACCGCTCCAAAAGTTCTGCAACATATGCTTTGTCATTGTCACAAGCAAATGCAATATTTTGCCATACTGTCATATTCGGAAACAGCGCATAATTTTGAAACAAATATCCAATATTTCTTTTTTGCGGCTGCAAACAAATTTTTTTATCACTGTCAAACAAAACAGCACCATCTAGCACAATCCGCCCTGTATCTGGTTTTTGAATACCTGCCAAACAACGCAACGTCATACTTTTTCCACAACCACTTTTGCCCAAAATACCCAATACGGCATTTTCCAATACAAAAGAGAGCGACAATGTTTCTGTTTTCAATTTTTTAGTAAATGTTGCTTCCAATATCAAAATCCGTCGTCCTCCCTTGTTTTTGTTTTGCGTTCCAATAATAAAATGCCTGTCATTGCCAAAATAGACAGCAATACAATACACACTGACCAAAAATATGCTTGTGTTCTATGACCACTTTGCACAGCCGTATACACTGCCAACGCCATTGTTTGTGTTCTTTGCGGAATATTCCCTGCAACCATCATCGTCGCCCCAAATTCGCCCATACCTCGTGCAAAAGCGAGAATCACTCCTGCCAATATGCCACTGCGGCAATTTGGTAATATCACATGAAACAATATTTTGCTTTCGGATATACCCAATGTGCGTGCCGCATCTACCATTTGTTTGTCCATTTGTTCCATCGCACTACGCACCGCACGATACACCAAAGGAAATGAAACCACAAATGCTGCTGCCACAGCACCTCTCAATGAAAATATAAATGGCAATCCAATTTCATGCAAAAACTTACCCAAAACACCATTTTTTCCAAATACCATCAGCAAAAAAAAGCCGACTACCGTTGGCGGCAGTACCAAAGGGAGTGTCAGCACAACGTCCACAACACCTCTCAAATGTCGCAATTTCATGGCAACATAAGAAAGCCCAATCCCAAACACCGCCGCCAAAACGGTACTCAAAAACGCCACTTTTACAGAAATCAAAAGAGGACTCCAATCCATATCATACACCTTATTCTGCAATATATGTAAAGCCATAACGTGCAAATGCTTCTGCGGCTTTTTCACTTGTCAGAAAATCCAAAAATGCTTTTGCATATTCTTTGTTTTGGCTGTCAGAAACAACTGCCGCAGGATAACGTACATCTGGTGCATATTCTGTTGGTACTTCTTCTACCACACGCACACCTTCTGATGTTGCGGCATCTGTGGCATATACCACACCACAACTTGCTTCTCCTGCTTCTACCCAAGCCAGCACTTCACGCACATTGCTTGCAAACACAGCATTGCTTTTTACATCTTCCCATATGCCCATATCGGTAAATATTTGTTTTGCATATTTGCCTGCGGGTACACTTTCTGCCTCACCCAATGCAATCACACTGTTTGTTTCTGCAATATTTGCAAAACCAGTATCCATATCGCTTGTTTTTGGTACAACCAAAACAATTTTATTTTCCAAAACATCCTCTCTTGTATCAGCATCAATCAGATTTTGTTCTTCCAAAGCATCCATATTGCTTTCTGCCGCAGAAAAGAATATATCGGTTGTAGCACCTTCTTCAATCTGTGTTTGTAATGCACCACTGCCGCCAAATGTAAAATCAATTTCTACATTTTCATTTTCTGCTTTGTATGCTTCTGCCAATTCTGTCAAAACATCTGTCAAACTTGCTGCCGCTGATACAGTCAATGTCGTTTTTTCTGCTTGTGATTGTGTGTTGCCACAACCAGCAAACAAACTCACTGCCAACACAGACAAAATTCCCCATTTCAAAACATTTCTTTTCATAATTACATATCCTCCTTTGTTGCACATTCATTTGCTTTTTCTGTTAAAATATCTAATCCATGCGCCAATGCAGGCAATATATATGTTAAATTTTCTTTGACTGCTTTTGGGCTACCTGGTAGATTAACAATCCATGTTTTTTCTCTGATGACAGAAACACCCCGACTAAGCATGGCTTTTGGTGTAATGGTGAGCGAATACGCACGCATCGCCTCACTAATGCCATATACTTGTCTTTGGGCAATATCCAGTGTTGCTTCTGGTGTCCAATCTCTTGGCGAAAGCCCTGTTCCTCCTGTGGTAATGAGCAAATCCGCTTCATTTTTATCACAAATTTCTGCCATACATGCCGAAAGTATCGCTCTTTCATCTGGCAATATCTGCATAGATACCACTTGATACCCTGCACATTCCAATAATTCTTTTGCCACTTGGCTACTGACGTCCTCACGCAGCCCAGCAGCCCCTTTATCACTTGCTGTTACAATCGCCACCCGATACAATATACATTTCATCTCCTATCTTAATTGTGCCACTTTGTATCACTCTTGCAAACACGCCTTCTCTTGGCATAATACAATCGCCCATTTTCTCATAAATCTGGCAATGATGATGACATTCTTTTCCAATTTGTGTCAATTCCAATATTGCTTGATTGCATTGCAATTTTGTGCCAATGGGCAATGTTTTGAAATCAAATCCAGAAACAACCAAATTTTCTCCAAAGTCACCCAAATCTACATCTGCCCCTTTTTCTTGAAATGCTGTAATTTCATCATAAGAAAGCAAACTGATTTGTCTGTGCCAATTTCCAGCATGGGCATCACCTTCCAAACCAAAATCTACAATCAAATTGCCTTTTTGTACATTCTTTTTTTGTGTACCTCTTTTTTCACTGATACACACTGCCATTACTATTCCCATATTACAAATATTATCCTCCAATTCTCCACATTGGTCGTTTTTCGTCTGTGGTATGCCCATCTTTTGGTTTTTGCCAAATTTTTTGTGCGAAATATTGTTTTATTTGTGTGGTATCTGCCCCATTTTCCAGCAGTATTTTCAAATCTCCATCCGCAGGGTGATGCAAACACAATTTCAGTTTTCCTTCCGCAGTGATACGAATACGATTACACGCATGACAAAAACTATGACTTCTGGGACTGATAAAACCAATTTTACCTAAAAAATTTTCATTTTCCCAATATACCGCAGGTGAACCAATTTCTTCTGTATGCATTTGTGTCCACAAACCATATATTTCTGTCAGTTGTTTTTGTATGATTTCGTTTTGTATCGGCTGATACTTTGCTCCTGCACCAATGGGCATCATTTCAATAAAACGTACTGCCACAGGATATTGTTTTGCCAACATTGCCACTTGCAAATAATCCTGTTTTTCCAATCCACCCACAGGCACACAGTTGATTTTCACTGGCATACCAATTTCTTGACACACTGCAATGCTTTTTTGTACATCTGCCAAAGCATCTCGTTTTGTCAATATTTTGTATTGCATTCTGTCCAATGTATCTAAGCTGATATTCACACCTTGCAATCCTGCTTTTTGCAATCTATTTGCTTTTTGTGCCAAAAGTACACCATTTGTTGTCATCACCACACGTTTGATGCCTTTGATATTTGCAATCCGCTCAACCAACGCCACAATATCTTCTCGTAACAACGGTTCACCACCTGTAATGCGTATTTTATAAATACCCATTTCTATTGCAGCTTTACAAATCATTTCCCATTGCTGTGTTGTCAAAAGCATTGTTTTTGGCAAAAATTGCTGTTGTTCTTTCGGCATACAATATACACAACGTAAATTACAACGGTCAGTCACAGAAATCCGCATATAATCAATGTGTCTGCCAAAACGGTCTGTTTGCTCATTCATTGTAAAACGCTCCACTTTTGCCGCCTGTTTTCTCAATCAAACGAATTTGTGACATCACCATAGAGCGGTCAAGTGCTTTACACATATCATATATTGTCAACAATGCCACTTGCACCCCTGTCAACGCTTCCATTTCTACGCCCGTTTTTCCCACCGTTTTGATAGTACATATTGTCTCAATTTCGGAAGTTTCTTCCAGCAATGCAAAATCAATGCTGCATTTTGTCAAGGCAATCAAATGACAAAGTGGTATCCATTCCCAAGTACGTTTTGCTGCCATAATGCCTGCCGTTCTTGCAATACCCAACACATCCCCTTTTGCCATTGTGCCATTTTTGATTTTTACAAACACTTCTTTGTTTACTGCAATTTTCCCTTTTGCAACAGCCATACGTTCTGTGTTGTCTTTCTGGCTTACATCCACCATAACCGCATTCCCTTTTGTATCAAAATGTGTCAACTCTCCCATACTTCTTTTGTTACCTCCTTATTGTCCAAAACCACAGTCAGGATATACACAAACCGCACAATTTTGACATTGTCCGCCATGTGCCAAAAGCACAAAATCTCTTTTTTGCAATTTTTCACCAGTAAGCAATCTTGGCACTGTCAAATCAAATACTGTGCGTTTTGCATACATCACACACCCTGGCAAACCGACTACGGGTTTTCCTTTCACATAAGCAAGCATAAACATTGCTCCAGGCAATACAGGCGTACCATATGTCACCACTTCCCCGCCACAATCACGAATTGCCGCAGGTGTCACATCATCAGGGTCAACAGACATACCACCTGTCACTTGTACCATATCTGCCCCTTTGTCCAAAAAATCCAATATCGCTTTTGTAATTTCTTGCTGCTCATCACCAGGAAATACCTGTCCCATAACAACAGCACCCAATTCTTTTGCTTTTTCCACCAAAACATCACCGAATTTGTCTTCTATTCTACCGGAAGCAATTTCAGAACCCGTTGTCACAATACCAATTTTTGCACTTTTTAACCGTTTTACTTCTATCAAAGGCTGTGTATCATTTTGGCATATTGTTTCAAATTCTTGCAACACTTCTTCTTTTACTGTCAATGGAATCACTCTTGCACCACCCAACAAAGCACCTTTTTTGACCATTTTATTGCCATGTATGGTTGCAAAACAAATTTCTTCACCACGATTGACTGCATACAATGTGTCCAAATTGATTTTCAATACACCATCACAAGCTGCACGCAATTCAATTTTACCTTCTTTGACATCACTGCAAACAATATTTTCACCCACTGCTGCTTGTACCATACGTTTTGCGGCATCATTTTCATGCACATATCCTTTTTTGGTATCCCAAACATAAATATGTCTTTTACCCAAATCCAATAATTTTTCAATATCTTGCTGTTGTATGATATGCCCTTTTGCAAATGCTCTGCCCTTAAATTTTCCAGGTACAATTTCTGTAATATCATGACAAAGCACCATACCCACAGCGTCCTCTACTCTGATTTTTTCCATATGAAACTCCCTCTCATCAATATACATTCCAACACGCCGCCTGCAATACAACGGGCTTTGTCAGAAATGGTATAACAATTTTTTTGTTCTTCTGTTCTGGGGTCAATATCTGCAATTTTGAACCCTTTTGTCACAACATATCCATCTCGTATCAATCCACGCAACACACCATCTATGCTTGCCAAAACAGAGGTATCATCAATTTGTGCAATCACTTGCCCTTTTGTCACAAAATCCCCAATATTGCTTTTGTTTCGCAACACACCGCAAGCATTGGCGTGTATCACTCTTTCTTTGCCATATCCACCAATCACCCCAGGAATGCCTGTATTGGGTGTAGCACAGCCTTCTGATAAAATACGCCCCAAATCATGCCCCCTTTGTGTTTCAATGACAAAATGTACATCTTTTTTTGCTGTAAATCCTGGGCCTAAACCAATCACAGTATCTGCCATATCCATATGTGTGCCTAAGTTACGTTTTGCCAATATGGCATCTACCAAAACGCTAGGGTGTATTTGTGACAACACATTGCCTTTTGGGTCAATCAGCAAAGGGACATTGCCTTTTTGTTTTTGCTGCATCGCTTGTGCCAAATCGGAAACCAACACCGCTGTCACACCTTCCACTGTTTGTTCTTTTATATAAACTGCTTCTGAAAATGCCACATGTCGCCGAATGGCAGATGGTTGTTCTGTTTCCAGCACCAACACCGAAAAACCACAGCGATACAATTTATGAATGACAGCCGTTGCCAAATCGCCGCCGCCTCTTACCACCACATCAAAATCTATCACGGAGAAATCACCTTACCTGCTTGTGCCAACAACTCTGCAATATGATACATATTGGTAATGCTTCCCACTACCAACTGTGCAGACAATCCATAATGATTCAAACAAGTGCCGCAAACCAAAACAGAAACGCCTTGTTCTTCCATAAGTTGCAAATCGGGAACTGTTTCTGCACCATATACTGCCAATTTGACACCACTATTGTATAACAATATTGTATGAGGCAGTTGTGCCACTTCTGTCAGTGCATACACAAATCCTCTCATCAGCAATTTGCCTAACACATCATCTCCTTTTCCCATTGTTTCTGAAGAAAGTGCTACGATGGTATTGTGTTGTATTTTTGCTATTTGCTCTGGCTCTATTTGTTTGTTTATCAATGTTACCACATAGCAATTTTCGCTTTCTTTGCGGTCTATGACTTGCACGCCTTTTTGTTGTGCCAATTTATATAGATTTTGTACTGCAATTTCATTATCTACCCAAATTTCCAAATTTGTGCCATGACATTGTTCCATTGCTTTTTTTGTTTCAATCACAGGTAAAGGACAACTTTTGCCTCTTGCATCAATTTTCATGTATTTCCCTCCTATCTAACCAAAATATTTTGTACTTCTTTTTTCGTCACACACCCTACTATCGCACAACAAATATCATTTTTCTGCATTTCATACATCGCTTTTTTTGCATCGTCCAAATCCATGCTCACAAGCAAACCGCCTGAAGTTTGCGGGTCAAATAGCAATTCCTGCATTGCAAACGGCACATGTTCAAATACAACCATATCTCCCACATGATTGCGGTTTCTTTGTGCCGCTGCTGTCAAATAAAAATCATCTGCATATTGCAAACTACTTTGTATATAAGGGATTTGTATACTATCAATTTCCGCAGAATATCCTTTTGCAAGCATTTCTTTCAAATGCCCCAAAAAACCAAAGCCTGTTACATCAGTACAACCATGCACAGCATATTTTTTAATGATTTTTGCAGCATATTTATTTAATGTTGTCATAGATTGTATGGCTTGTTGCATACTTTCCACAGAAGCTGCCTTCATACGATTTGCCATACACACAATCCCAACACCCAAAGGCTTTGTCAAAAGCAGTGCATCTCCTTCTTTCACACCATCATTTGAAAATATATGGTCAGGGTGTAGGGTACCCATCACAGACAACCCATATTTCACACCATCATCTACAATGGAATGCCCACCAGCCAATGTACCGCCTGCTTCCATCACTTTCTCACTGCCACCTTGTAATATTTTGCCCAATATATTCAAATCCATATTTTCTGGAAAACAAACGATATTCAATGCCGTTTTGACATCGCCGCCCATTGCATAAATATCGCTCAGTGCATTGGTTGCCGCAATTTGCCCAAACAAATAGGGGTCATCTACCATAGGCGGAAAAAAATCCAATGTCTGTACAATAGCAATATCATCAGAAATACGATATACTGCCGCATCGTCTGCACTTTCATAACCAATGACTAAATTTTCATCTTTTTGTTCTGATTTTGGCAATTTGGAAAGTATCCGTTCCAATACCCCTGCACCCAGCTTTGCTGTACAACCGCCACTGTTGCAAAACAATATTTCTTCTTGCAATGTTTTTCCTCCTAATTAAAATATTTTTGATAAAGTATATCCGCTTGTATTTTCAATTCACTTTCAAAATTGGAAAAACGTATCATCATATCTTTGCCTTTTTCTGTAATTTGTGAGCCACCACCATTTTTACCGCCACTTTTTCTTTCCAACAAAGCAAAACCCAGTTCTTTTTCTGCTGTTTTCATCATTTTCCAAGCCTTGCTGTATGCCAAACCCATGTCCGATGCAGCTTTTTGCATAGAGCCTTTTTGTTCTATCCCCTGCATCAACTGCAAAATACCATTGCCAAATGCTTTTTGTTCTCCTATGATACGCAATTTCATTTGATATTGTAAATATTTATTCATCATTTTCACCCCTTCGTTATTCTCAAGTAAGAATAACGATTACAAAAAT
>JAHHTV010000070.1 GCA_020024395.1 Anaerotignum sp.
GTTCTGCATAAGCGTCTTTCATTTTTTGCTCTGCGGCTGCGTCTGGGGTATCAATGACAACTTGAAAAAAGTTTACATTGGGGTGTTTGGTTTGCAAATTCTGATAAAATGTTTGCAGCTGAGAAATTTCATTGATGTCAGGATAGCTATAAGAACCAAAGAAATTGATGACTGTCAAATCATAATCGGCAAAAATAGAACTATTTATGGCATTGCCGTCTAGGTCAGAAGAAGAAAAACTCAATACAGCACTTTGTTCAGTTGCTTGTTGTTTGACACTTTCTTCATCTGGTGCAAATGTTTCGATACTTTTATAAAATGAAGGCAAATCCTCTGTCAATTCTATGTATGTTTTGTTTGCTTCCTCTGAAAGGTGTTCTATACCATTGACTGGATTTGTCAAATAATAAAACCGAAAACCTTCTTGTGAAGGCAGTTCTTGTTTGGATTGATATTTTTCAAATTCGGTTTCCACACTATCAGCGGTTTCTTGTCCATCACGCACAACCAATATTTCTAATAAGGGTACCATCAATTCTTCCACTGGAATTTCTGAATTTGGATTGTCCAATTCTTCCATGTTTTCATCAGGTGCATAGTCATATCGTACCAAAGCATAAATGCTTTCTTTAGGTTGTGCATAAGATGTTGGAAACAAATTGACATTTTCGGTATCTGTCCAGTTTTTGGGGATGGTGTAAGCAAGTCCACAAGCATCTAAACGAATATCAGTTTGTATATTTTGTTGCTGTGTGGTAGATGGGTTTGTATTGCCGCAAGCGGTTATGGCAGACAAAGAACAAACGACACAAAGCAATATGGCAAGTTTTCGTTTCATAAATGAAAGACCTCCTAAAAAATATGATATTTGATATTATAACAAATTTTTTGACGGTAAGGAAATATATTTTTTTGGTAGCATGTTTTTAATATGATTTTAATTTACAAATAATAAGGATTTAAGAGAAATTCTATATAATTTTGCAGGACAAAACAGCAAAAACGTGGGTATAATACATACAAAGAAAAGTAATATCAAAAGTGCGTATGATGGGAGGTTTTGCTGTATGGAGCGGAAAAATATTTTGCTGATAGAAGATGAAGTCAAATTGGCAAGATTTGTAGAGCTGGAATTGCGATATGAAGGATATGATGTCACGGTTTGTCATGATGGACGAGAAGGGTTAAAACAAGTTTCTGATGGCAATTTTGATATGTTGCTTTTGGATTTGATGTTGCCAGGATTGACAGGAATTGAAATTTGCCGCAGAGTGCGGAAGTTTTCCCAGATACCAATTATTATGTTGACAGCAAAAGACGAAGTGATGGACAAAGTGGCAGGTTTGGATAGTGGCGCAGATGACTACTTGACAAAGCCTTTTGCAATCGAAGAACTTTTGGCAAGAATGCGTGTGGCATTTAAGCACACAAGTGCAGGCAGCACAAATAAAATGGTTTTGGAAGTACAAGGATTGAAAATAGATACAGATAAACGATTGGTAACGGTAGATGATAAAGTTGTGGATTTGACAAAAAAAGAATACGAATTGTTGTTATATTTGGTACAGAACAAAAATATTGTGCTTTCCAGAGAGCAGATTTTGAATGAAGTTTGGGGATATAGCTACATTGGGGAAACCAATGTAGTAGATGTGTATATTCGTTATTTGCGTTCTAAAATAGATGAGGCATTTGAACGAAAATATATTCATACCATACGAGGGGTTGGATATTATGTCAAAGACGAATAAAAAAAGTATTTATAAGCGATTTGAGGACTTGACCATTACCAGAAGAATTACATTGTTGTATGGTGGTATTTTTTCATTGTCATTGTTGGTGTTAAGTGGTTTCTTTTTTGTTAACATTACCATATTGGAGCAAAACAATACCAGAAAACAATTAGAAACCACAATTTCCAATATTGAGCATTTTTTGGACAATGGCGGAAGTTTGACAAATGATACATTGAAAACATTGTTGGATAACAAATATGTTGAAGTGAGTATATTCAGTTATTCGGAAAATGAAGGGTTTTATAGTCATGTTGGCGAAATTCCCAGTTTTATCAAAGAACCGCCACAGGATTTGCAACACGTGTTACAACCAAAAAATATTGTAAATACATTATGGAGCAAACAAAATACACACAAAAAAGCAGCAGAATACCACATACGTTCCTTAAAAGAATTGGGCATAAACAGACAGGAATTTATATTGGAAGGCAATAACAAACAGAAATTTATGTTGCTTTCTGCACAATATCATGTCAATGATGATGATAAATATTTGATACAAGTATTCAAACTATTAAATGGTAATCAATATTTTATACGCTCTTTTGTGATAAAAATGTTTGTTGCAGATTTCTTTGGGATTTGTTGTGCAATTTTGGCATCGAGATATATCAGCAAACGGATACTAAAACCAGTCAAACAAATTCGTACTACAGCAGAGCAAATTAGTATTTATGATTTGTCACAACGCATTGATGCAGATGGCCCTGATGATGAGATGAAAGAATTGTCTATTACATTTAATTCTATGATTGCAAGATTGGAAACGGCGTTTCAAAAACAAAATCAATTTGTTTCCGATGCTTCTCATGAACTACGAACGCCCATTTCTGTGATACAAGGATATGCAAGTTTAATCAATCGTTGGGGAAAAAGTAACCCTGATGTTTTGCAAGAGTCTATAGATTCCATATTGAGTGAAACAGAACATATGAAAGAATTGATTAACAATTTGTTGTTTTTGGCAAAGAGTGACCAAAACCGTATGCAAGCAAAAAAAGAAAAAATATATCTGAATGATGTGGCACAAGAGATTGTAAAAGAATTGCAAGTGATTGATACCAAACATCATATTTCTTATGAAGAAACAGAAACAGTTGCGATTTTTGGTGATGCGGATTTATTAAAACAGTTGTTGTGGATACATGGGGAAAATGCTTTGAAATATACAACAGAAAATGGCAATATTCATGTGAAAGTTTGGAAAGATAAAAAATATGGCTATGTTTCTGTACAAGATGATGGTATGGGGATTGCAAAAAAAGAACAGTCGAAAATATTTGACCGCTTTTATCGAGAAGATAAATCCAGAAATAAAGAAATTTCAGGTACAGGGCTTGGGCTTTCTATTGCAAAATGGATTATACAAAACCATAATGGGGAAATATTGGTGGAAAGCAAGCAAGGAGAAGGTGCAACATTTATAGATAAATTCCCGCTGCTGACAGAGGAAAAACAGTCTTAAATGAAAAGAAGAATGCTTTGGTAAATAAAGCATTCTCCTTTTTTATGGGCTGTTTTTTTGTTTGTAAAACATTTTTGATGTGTTTTTTTCATATATTGAAAATAGGAGGGATATGCCATGACAGATAAAGAAAGAAAAAAACGCAGGGAGTTATTACAAAGACAAATGCAAAACCGTTCGATAACCAAAACAGAAAAAGAACATAAAACAATGGATTTATTTTTATTTCGGTTGTATGTGACAGGTGTGATATGTGGGTGTTTGTTTGTATTGTCGTTGTTTCATACAGATACGTCAGAGTATGTAGTGAAAAATGTGAAAGAAAATATTGCAAAAGAAATACCAATGGAAACCATTTTGCAAAAAGGAGAAGAAATCAAAGTGTTTTTGCAAAATAATACAAAAGATTTGCCAGTGTTTTTGAAAAAGGAAGAAAAAGAAACAGAAACAGAAGAAACAAAAGATTTGCAAGGGGAAGCACCCTAGTGTGGTGGTATCTGTGGAATGGATAGAAAAAACAAAGCCATTTTGCAATCCACTACAAGGAATTGTGACATCTTCTTGTGGTACAAGACAAAATCCAGTATTACAAAAACAAGAATTTCATGATGGGATTGATATTGCGGTAGCAAAGGGAACGGATGTTTTGGCAGTAAAAGATGGTGTTGTGACAAATGTGCGTCATTCCAAAACATTTGGTTTGGTGCTGGAATATGAAACAGCAGATGGTTTTTTTATAAAATATGCGCACTTAGATGATGTGTTGGTGGAAAAAGGAGACAATGTGAAGCAAGGACAAGCAGTTGCAAAATCTGGTAATAGTGGATTGTCCACAGGGCCACATTTGCATTATACCATCAAAAAAGATGGTGTGATATTAGACCCATTGGTTTTTGTAGATTTGCCATATACAAAGGAAACAGAGGCAGAATATCAAGCAAGAGGACAGGATATTGCAGATGTGCGTGCAAAAAAATGATTTTTAGAGTATCATGATAACAAATGATAAACGGAGGATAAAAATATGAAACGTGTATTGATAGACTATGAATGGGATTTATTTCGGTTGGCATTGTTAGAAGATGGCGATGTTGTGGAATTTTATGTAGAACAAAAGCAAAGCATTGTGGGCAATATTTACATTGGGCGTGTATTAAATGTTATCCCAAATTTACAGGCAGCTTTTTTGGATATTGGTACAGGCAAAAATGGATATTATTATTATGGAAAACAAAGAGCCGCTTCTGATGATACAAAAGAAAGAAAACCAAAAGTTGGAGAACAGCTATTGGTACAGGTGGAAAAAGACCCAATAGGAGAAAAAGGGGCTGTTTTGACACAAAATATTTCTTTTGCAGGAAAATTTCTGGTATTGTTGCCAGAAGAAAAAGGAGAAATTGGTATTTCTCGAAAAATTAGAGAAGAAACAGAAAGAAATCGTATTCGAGAGATATTAGAAAAATTGTTGCCTGCAAATTGTGGTGTGATTGTAAGGACAAATGGACAGGGCAGAACAGAACAGGAGTTTGAAAAAGAATTGCAAATACTGTTTCAAAAATGGACAAGTATTGAAAATGCAGCATATCGTATGGCACCTGCATTGCTTTGGCAGGAAAATGAGCCTGCTTTGAAAGCGGCAAAGGATTATTATAGTGCAGATGTGGACAGCTTTGTGGTGAATGAGCATACAATGTATCAAAAACTGAAACAAACAGGGGATTTTGACGGAAAAGGGCAACCTTCTTTGCAATGGTATCAAGAAGGAATACCACTTTTTTCGGCATATTATATAGAAAGTAAACTGGAAAAAGCATTGTCACAAAAAGTATGGCTCAAAAATGGCGGTTTTTTGGTGATAGAAGAAACAGAGGCTTGTGTGGTGGTTGATGTCAATTCGGCAAAAACAGCAGGTAAAGGAGATTTGGAAAAAAATATTTTGAAAACCAATTTGGAAGCGGCAAAAGAAGTGGCAAAACAAATGCGTTTGCGTAATTTATCTGGTATTATCATCATTGATTTTATAGATATGGTAAGCAAGGAATACAAACAAATATTGCAAAAAACGTTGGAAGAAGCTGTTTCCAAAGACCGTGTGAAAACAGTTGTGGTAGGTATGACAGAATTGGGTCTGATGCAGGTAACACGCAAAAAAACAAAACCATCATTGCAAAAACAAATCACTACAAAATGTCGCAGCTGTGAAGGCAGTGGAGCTGTGTTTTCTTTGGACTGGACAGTGGCAAAAATGCGTAGAGAAACAGAACAATGTTTTGCAACAACGATGTTTCGTAAAATTTGCGTTTCTGGAGATATGCGATTGTTAAAGGCGTATGCAGGAAAAGATGATGATTTTTTGGCAGTGATGAGCCAATATTATCAAGGGGAAATTGTGCTTTGTCCAAAAGAAAACACGACATTTGGTTGGTATGATATAGAAAAAATAGAAAATCGTATATAATGCAGTATGATAGCAAATTTGCATGATTTTTCATGTCATATGAAAGTGCGTTTTTGTGTTTTGCAAGAATATAAATGTTTCTTGACAGCCATATCAAAAAGCTATACAATAAAAAAGGTGTATTATGCACTGCTTATGGCGATGTGAAATCATAAAAATGAAACAAAAAAAGAATTTAAGGAGGTGTTTTTCATAGAACCGATAAGTATTATCTGTGGTGCTGTGATTGGACTTCTTTTGGGGCTTGTTGCGGGAATTTTTTACAGAAAACGTATTGCAGAAGCGAAAATGGGCGTAGCGGAAGAACGTGCAAATAAAATCGTGGAAGATGCAGTAAAAGATGCAGAGGCAAGAAAAAAAGAAATCCTTTTGGAAGCAAAGGAAGACAGCATCAAAACAAAAAATGAATTGGAAAAAGAAGTGCGTGACAGAAGAAATGAACTGCAAAGAAATGAAAGACGTTTGTTCCAAAAAGAAGAAACATTGGACAGAAAAACAGAGTCTTTGGAACGCAAAGAAGAACAGATGTCTAAAAAATTGGAAGATTTGGACAAAAGAACAGAAGAAGTCAAAGAATTACATGACCAACAATTACAAGAATTGGAACGTATTTCTGGTTTGACAACAGAAGAAGCCAAAAATCAGATTTTGACAATGGTGGAAACAGATGTCAAACACGAAGCAACATTGCTGATTAAAGAAGTGGAAAGTAAAGCAAAAATGGAAGCAGACAGACGTTCCAGAGAAATTGTTGCAAATGCCATACAAAGATGTGCCGTAGACCATGTGGCAGAAACAACTGTGTCTGTTGTGCAACTGCCAAATGACGAAATGAAAGGTCGTATCATTGGTCGTGAAGGTAGAAATATTCGTGCCTTAGAAACATTGACAGGCATTGATTTGATTATTGATGATACACCAGAAGCGGTGATATTGTCCGGTTTTGACCCTATCCGCAGAGAAATTGCGAGAATTGCACTGGAAAAACTCATTGTGGACGGGCGTGTACATCCTTCTCGTATTGAAGAAATGGTGGAAAAAGCCAGAAAAGAAGTGGAAGTTATCATTCGAGATGAAGGGGAGTCTGCAACATTTGATACAGGTGTAAATGGATTACACCCAGAATTGGTACGTTTGCTTGGTAAATTGAAATACAGAACAAGCTACGGACAAAATGTGTTGAAACATTCTATTGAAGTTTCTCATTTGGCAGGTTTGATGGCGTCTGAATTGGGCGTTGATGTGAATTTGGCAAAACGTGCAGGTTTACTCCATGATATTGGTAAAAGCGTTGACCATGAAATGGAAGGTTCTCATGTCAGCATTGGTGTGGGACTTTTGAAGCGTTATAAAGAAAATCCAGTGGTGATAAATGCGGTGGAAGCACATCATGGTGATGTAGAACCACAAAGTATCATTGCTGTTTTGGTACAAGCCGCAGATGCAATTTCTGCCGCAAGACCTGGTGCAAGACGAGAAACTTTGGAATCTTATATCAAACGTCTGCAAAAATTGGAAGAAATTGCAGATAATTTCAAAGGCGTTGAAAAATCTTTTGCAATTCAGGCTGGTCGTGAATTGCGTATTGTGGTATTGCCAGAAGATGTAAATGACGAAGGTATGACATTGCTTGCAAGAGATATTGCAAAGAAAATAGAAGAAGAATTGGAATATCCTGGTCAAATCAAAGTCAACTTAATTCGAGAAACAAGAGCAATCGATTATGCAAAATAAAAGTAACGTATATCCATAAGAAAATAACAGAGGAGAATTTTTTGATTTTTCAAAAAATTCTCCTCTTTGAAAATGGAAACGTTTTTTGTGAAAAGGAGTTTTGGCTATGGCAGAATTAAAAGCATTTTCTTTTCGATATGGCACACAAGATGGTTCTATGATGTGGTATC
>JAHHTV010000071.1 GCA_020024395.1 Anaerotignum sp.
CTGTTTGTTGTCAAAAATCATAGTTTTTTTCTTGATTTTTCAAAAACTGTTTTTCTTTTTCTGTTAAGTCTGCATTTTCCAGCAAATCAGGGCGTTTTTTTGCTGTTCGCAAAATACTTTGCTCTCTACGCCATTTTGCAATATTGGCATGATGTCCACTTAATAATATATCTGGTACAGCTTTTCCATGGAACACAGGCGGTCTTGTATATTGTGGATATTCCAACAAACCATCAGAAAAACTTTCATCTGCAAAAGACTCTGCTTTTCCCAGCACATCAGGTACCAAACGAGAAACTGCATCAATGATAGTAATTGCTGCCAACTCACCGCCTGTCAGCACAAAATCTCCCAAAGAAATTTCATCTGTCACAATTTCCTCAATAATGCGTTCATCAACGCCCTCATAATGCCCACACAAAAACACCAAATTTTCTTCTTTTGCCAATATTTCTGCCATTTTTTGTGTAAATGGCTTTCCTTGTGGTGTCATATAAATAACTTTTGCCCCTTTTGCATGTTCTGCAATGCTTTGGTATGCATCATAAATGGGTTGTGCCTGCATCACCATGCCTGCACCACCCCCATAAGGGTAATCATCCACATGTTTTTGTTTATTTTTTGTAAAATCTCGTATATTGATTGCCTGCACGCCAATCAAACCTTTTTGTTGTGCTTTGCCCAGTATGCTATGAGAAAGTGTTTGTGTAATCATTTCTGGAAACAGTGTCAACACAAAAAATTGTTTCATCATCTCAGCCCTTCCAACAAATGCACAGTCATCACACGTTTTTCCAAATCAATATTTTTGATACAATCTTTTATGGCAGGCAAAAGCAATTCTTTTTCATTTGCATTTTTACGCACCACATACACATCATTTGCCCCTGTTTCAAAAATCTGTGTCAATTCGCCCAACACCTCACCATTTTCTGTCACCACTTGCAAACCATACAAATCACGATTATAATATTCATCTTCTTCCAAAGGAATTGCCTGTGCATCTGGAATGAGAATACGACCATTTTTATACAATTCTGCAACGTTAATATCTGTAATTTCTTTCACAGTCAACAACACAAACTGTTTATGATATGCCACTTTTTGAATGTGAAATATTTCTTGTTTTCCTCTGATTTCCACAGTAATTTCTTTCAATTTTTCAAAACGTGTAGGGTCTTGTGTTGTCGGAAATACTCGCATGGTTCCTTTGATACCATGTGTCCCTGTAATTTTACCAATTTCAAAATATTGTTCCATATTTCGCACCTTCCTTATTTTCCGTATAAACAAAATAAGCAGGGTGCAAGCACCCTGCCGTATACAGTCTTTCCAACCGCAAAACGGTTTTGCTTACTGTATGATTTCTACAATAATCTTTTTATCTTCGTGGACAGCCGCCGCTTTTACCACAGTACGAATTGCTTTTGCAATTCTGCCCTGTTTGCCGATGACTTTCCCCATATCCTCGGGTGCTACTTTCAATTCCAAAATACTGGCTTTGTCGCCTTCTTTTTCAAAAACTTGCACCTTTTCTGGGTATTCCACAAGATTTTTTGCAATTACTTCCAGTAATTCTTTCATCGCATTTGCTCCCGTTCGGAATTATTCGCCGATTACGCCTGCTTTTTTCAACAAAGCTCTTGCTGTATCGGAAGGTTGTGCACCATTTGCCAACCATTTGTTTGCTGCTTCTGCATCAACTTTCAATACAACAGGTTCTTTTGTAGGGTCATAGTAACCGATTTCATCAATAGATTTACCGTTTCTAGAAGTTCTGGAATCTGCCACAACAATTCTATAGAAAGGAGCTTTTTTCGCACCCAGTCTTTTCAATCTAATTCTTACTGCCATTTCATTTCACCTCCTAAAAAATTATGTTTCATTTCAAAGTTTATCGGAAAAAAGGAAATTTTCCCTTTTTGCCCTTCTGCATATTTGTCATCTGCTTCATCATTTTTTTCATTTCTTCAAATTGTTTGAGCAGACGATTGACTTCGGCAATACTTCTGCCAGAGCCATTGGCAATTCTTTTTTTTCTAGGGCCATTTAATATAGAAGGATTTTCTCTTTCTTCTTTGGTCATAGATTGAATAATTGCCTCTGTTTTTGCCATTTCTTTTGATGGGTCAACGCCTTGCAGTGCCTCATCTAAATTAAATTTATTCATACCTGGTATCATACCCATCAAATCTTTCAGCGGACCCATTTTTTTAATCTGCTGCATTTGAGAAAGGAAATCCTCCAGCGTGAATTCATTAGAAAGCATTTTTTTCTGCATTTCTTTGGCTTCTTCTTCATCGATATTTTGCTGTACTTTGTCAATCAATGTCAGCACATCGCCCATACCCAATATACGGGAAGCCATACGGTCTGGGTAAAATGGCTCTAAATCCTCCATTTTTTCACCCATACCAATATATTTGATTGGTTTATTTGTCACACTTCTGACAGAAAGAGCTGCACCGCCTCTGGCGTCACCGTCCAATTTTGTCATAATGATACCATCTACACCCAGCTGTCCATCAAAACTTTCTGCAACCGTTACCGCATCTTGCCCAGTCATTGCATCCACCACAAGCAATATTTCTTGTGGTTTTACTGTTGTTTTGATATCTTGCAATTCCTGCATCAATTCTTCATTGATATGCAAACGCCCTGCCGTATCAATCAGTATGACATCATGGCGGTGTTCTTCTGCATATTCCAATGCTTTTTTGGAAATTTCTACAGGGCTGACTTTGTCGCCCATTTCAAATACAGGGATATTATAATTTTTTCCAACCACTTGTAATTGTTTGATTGCCGCAGGACGATACACGTCACAAGCAACCAAAAGTGGATTTCTGCCTTGTTTTCTCAGTTGTCCAGCAAGTTTTCCTGTGCTGGTTGTTTTACCAGCCCCTTGCAAACCCACCATCATATATACAGTTGGTGGACGTTTTGCAAATGTCAACTGACTTTGTGTTGTACCCATCAAAGAGATGAGTTCTTCATTTACAATTTTAATTACTTGCTGTGCAGGGTTCAATCCGTCCAAAACTTCTGTACCCACCGCACGTTCTGTCACTGTTTTGATAAAATCTTTTACAATTTTGAAGTTCACATCTGCTTCCAGCAATGCAATTTTGACTTCACGCATGGCGGTTTTCACATCAGCTTCTGTCAGTTTGCCTTTGCCTCTGAGTTGTTTGAACACATCTTGCAATTTATTAGAAAGATTTTCAAATGCCATAAGACCGCCCTCCTTTTAAGATAAAATCGCTTGTGCAATTTGTTTCATATCTTCCATTTGTTTTTTTCTTTGTGGAGTCAGACTGTCTGTTTCCATATCTTCCATGATTTCTCGCATTTTTTGTACTGCTTTTTTCTGTTCTTGGAACCGTTTGACAAGCCCAAGCTTTTCTTCATATCCCCAAAGGATCTTTTCTGTACGTTTGAGCATGTCACGCACCGCCTGTCTGCTGATAGACAATTCTATTCCAATTTCAGAAAGAGAAAGGTCATATTGATAATGCAGTTCAAACGCCTGCTTTTGTTTTTCTGTCAACAATTCACCATAAAAATCATAAAGCAATGTCAGATGTAAAATCTCGTCCATGGTCTTTTCCTCCTGTAAAGTAAAATCACTTTACAATCACCTGTGTTATTGTATCCGAAAAAAACAAATCTGTCAAGTATTTTTACTTTACACTTTTTGTTTTTTTGTCAAAACATACCCTTGCATACAAAAAGCCAAAGCATATTAGCTTTGGCTCTTAGTATTACGCTTTATTTTTGTTGTATAAAATATTGTCCATTTTCCACATCTACCACAAGTGTACTGCCTGCTTCTATATCACCTGCAATGATATTTCTTGCCAGCAATGTTTCCACATCTCTTTGTACCAAACGTTTCAATGGTCTTGCACCAAATGCGGGGTCATATCCCATATCCACAATATATTCTTTTGCACGTTGTGTCAATTCACATTTTAATTGTTTGTCTGCTAATCTGTGATTCAAATCTTGCAATATCAAATCAATGATATGTGTAATATTTTCTTTTGTCAGTGGTTTATAGAATACAATTTCATCCAATCTGTTCAAAAATTCTGGACGGAAAGAACGATGTAATATTTCTTCCACCTGTGTTTTTGCTTCTTGTGTAATTTCGCCATTTTGGTCAATGCCATCTAATAAATAAGAAGAACCCAAATTACTTGTCAGTATAATCACTGTATTTTTGAAATCCACAGTTCTGCCCTGTGAATCTGTAATACGTCCATCGTCCAAAACCTGCAACAAAATATTAAATACATCTGGGTGTGCTTTTTCCACTTCATCAAATAATATCACAGAATATGGTTTTCTTCTAACTGCTTCTGTCAGTTGTCCCCCTTCTTCATATCCGACATATCCCGGAGGTGCTCCAATCAATCTGGACACGCTGAATTTTTCCATATATTCTGTCATGTCAATACGCACCATATTTTTTTCATCATCAAACAAACATTCTGCCAATGTTTTGGCAAGTTCTGTTTTCCCCACACCCGTAGGCCCCAAGAACAAAAATGAACCAATGGGTCTGTTCGGGCTTTGTATGCCTGCACGGCTTCTCAATATTGCTTCTGCCACTTTTTGTACAGCTTCTTCTTGCCCAACCACTCTTTTATGCAAAATATCTTCCAAATGTAACAGTTTTTCTCTTTCGCCCTCCATCAATTTTGAAACTGGAATACCCGTCCAACGTTCAATGATACGAGCGATTTCTTCTTCTGTCACTTTGTCACGCAACAATGTATTGGTTGTACCTTTTGTTTCTGCCTCTTTTTCTTTTTCTTCCAATTCTTTTTGTAATTGTGGCAATTTTCCATATTTCAGCTCTGCCGCTTTGTTCAAATCATATTGGCGTTCTGCTGCTTCAATTTCTGCATTGACATCTTCAATTTCTTCTCTCAATTTTTGTACAATACCAATGGCATCTTTTTCATTTTCCCATTTTGCTTTCAGTGTCGCAAATGTATTTCGCATTTCTGCCAATTCTTTTTGAATTTCTGCCAAATGTTCTTTTGATAACTTATCATCTTCTTTTTTCAAAGCTGCTTCTTCGATTTCATGCTGTATAATTTTTCTTTGAATAACATCCAATTCTGTTGGCATAGAATCCATTTCTGTTCTTATCATTGCACACGCTTCATCCACCAAGTCAATCGCTTTATCTGGCAAAAAACGGTCAGATATATACCGATTGGAAAGTGTTGCTGCTGCAATAATCGCTTGGTCTTGTATTTTTACACCATGATACACTTCATACCGTTCCTTCAAACCACGCAATATCGCAATGGTATCTTCCACAGTTGGTTCATTTACAAGCACAGGCTGGAAACGACGTTCCAAAGCAGGGTCTTTTTCAATATATTGTTTATATTCGTTCAATGTTGTTGCACCAATACAATGCAATTCCCCTCTTGCAAGCATCGGTTTCAACAAATTGCCTGCATCCATCGCACCATCTGTTTTGCCTGCTCCTACAATGGTATGCAATTCATCAATAAACAATATAATTTTGCCTTCGCTTTTTTTGACTTCATTCAATACCGCTTTCAGTCTTTCTTCAAATTCCCCTCTGAATTTTGCCCCAGCAATCAAAGCCCCCATATCCAATGAAAATATCGTTTTATCTTTCAAACTGTCAGGCACATCTGCTTTGACAATTCTTTGTGCCAAACCTTCTGCAATTGCAGTTTTACCAACACCAGGCTCACCAATTAAAACGGGGTTATTTTTTGTTTTTCTGGACAATATCCGAATCACATTTCTAATTTCATCATCACGACCTATCACAGGGTCAAGTTTTTTACTTCTTGCTTTTTCCACCAAGTCTGTGCCATATTTTTTCAATGCATCATACGTTGCTTCTGGCTCATCACTTGTGACACGTGTATTGCCACGTACGGTTGCCAACACTTTCATAAAAGCCTCTTTTTGTATTGCAAACTGTTTGAAAATTTCTTTCACAACGCTATTTGGGCTATTGAGCATTGCCAAAAAAATATGTTCCACAGAAACATATTCATCTTTCATATTATCGGCTGTCTTTTCTGCGGCAATCAATACTTTTTCCAAATCCGATGCCACATATGTTTGCCCACCTGTCACTCTCGGCAATTTTTTCACTGCTTGGTCTGTTTCTTGCAGTACATCATTTGTACTTATGTCCATTCTTTGCAACAACTGTGGTATCAAACCATCTTCTTGTGTCAAAAGAGCCATCAATATATGTTGCTGTTCTATTTGCGGGTTACCATATTCCACCGCCATAGATTGGGCATTTTGAATGGCGTCCAATGATTTTTTGGTAAATTTTTGTAAGTTCATAACCATTCCACCTTTCTACGAACGTTATTTTTATATTTGGTTTCTGAATTTCTTACCATGATTGTATTATACTCTGTTAGCACTCACTTGTAAAGAGTGCTAACAATATTTTTTTCACAAATTTTTTTCTATTTTTTTGAAAAAATCATGCACTTTTACACCACATAAAAACCATCTACACAAAAATAAAGCAATGCTCCAATCAATTTCCCAAGTGCAAACGAAACCACAAACCAAGTAATCCCCTTTGTCAATTTTGTACGCCGCATCAATATTGGCATCACATTCAACACTTCTGCAAGTGCCACTGTTAACACTCCCACAAATATACCACAACAAAGCCCATACAGCACAATCAAAATGATAGGCAAGTGCATCTGTATATCACAATACATCATGGCTGTACCAAATAGCCCGCCCAGTAATATAGCATCTTCATAACACCGAATATATTGTTGTGTTTTTGTTCTTTGTGCCATTCTTGGCACAATGCCAATCGCCGCAATAAAAGCAAATGTACCTGCTGCCACAACCACACCAGAACCAAATCCCAAAAGTATCGCCACAACATCTTTCATGATTTCTGTTTCCTTTCTTGTTGTTTGCTCAATTCTTTTATTTTACTTGTAATGGTTTCTTGTTCATATGTGTGCATCTCTATTTCAATGGGTGTAGGGTCTTTTGATAATGCCAATTTTGAAAAATGGTTAAAAAATACCAATATCCCCACAACAAGCCCCAATGTATAAGGCAGAGCCAAAAGCAAAGGCAAATCTTTGTTTTCTCCAAAAAAGATATAGTAATAATTTTGAAATATCAAAGGTAATTGCGTATCTGTATGAAAACACATAATCGTTGTTGCTGCACCACAAAACAATACCGCTGACACAAACAATATTTTTGCCCAAATCAAAAACGGATTTTTATTTTTTTCATTTGGGTGATATTCCACCAATATATCCATTTCTCCCACATTAGAAACCGTTGCTTTTGGATATACATTTGTAATTTCTCGAATAATATCCAAAACAGAAATCAAATATGTGTTTTGTGTTTCTTTTGGCACTTGAAATATTGGCAAATGTTCTAATTTTTGCATCATATCAATCGGTGCATATACTTCTGCAATATCT
>JAHHTV010000072.1 GCA_020024395.1 Anaerotignum sp.
TGTTATCACTCCTTTTTTATATATTTTTTTGAGTATAACATGTTTTTACTTTTTCTGACAGTATTTTTATATTTTTATGGTTTTTTTTGCCATTTTTCATATGCTTTTTGCACAGTTTTTATTTTCATTTTGTTTGAAACAGACACACCCAAAAGACCACACAAAAAACATAGCTTTGTACGTTCAAAATCAAATAAGCCACTGCCTTGGATTTCCATAAATTGTGAAAATGCTATTTTGTTATGGTATGCCTCCACAAAAGGATATATGGTATCTATGCAGTCATCTAGCCAATATTCATACCATTGCAAAAAATCAATATCCAGTGCTATCATACCATTTGCTTCATTTGCTGCCCATACACTGCCCACACCAACACCTTTACAAACAAGCACATCATAATAAGTACAACCATGACTATTCAATCGCAAAGCCCCCTGCTCATAACGGAAACAATTTTCTGTATCATCCCAATATAACAAGCAGTTTTCTGCATTTTCACACAATGTACAATTTTCATCACAAGTACCTATTTCACATGCATATGCACCAGTGTCAAAACTTCTTTCTACCACAAAATCACTTTCCAGTACAAAAGGCTTTTGTAAATAACTGCTTTCTAATGCCTTGTAAAGTGGAAACAAGCCATATCCCGGCCCTGCACCACCATCACCAATGGTTTTGATAAAATCACGGTATGCTTTTGGCAATTGCACCTGATATTTTTGTTCCCAAGCGGCAACTTCTGTTTCTTCTAATGGTGGATTACAAAGATATCTATGTCTTTGAGAGCCAAATACCTGAAAATTTTTATCATATTGTTTCAAAAACGCCAATTTTTCAGGTATTGTTGCAAAAAACAATGTTTCTTTTTTTTGCATGAAAAAACCTCCACTTGTTTTTACTAAAATTTTCCGCCGCCACCGCCAAAATCACGATTATCCACTTGAAATGTAGAGGAATCACCACCCCAAGAAGAATGGTCATCATCATTGTCTTTTTGTATGCGTGTGCGTATGGTATGTGTTGTGAGAAAACGGTCTTGTGAATTTGTCATATGCATACCATTATCTTTCAAATATGCCCTACCATCTGTATATGGTTTGACATTTTTATGTCCTTGTTTCATACCAAACACACAAACACCTGCCACAGCCAATGAAATCACAACTGCAAGCCCCATATACAGCAATGTTTTGTTTTGTTTTTGTGCCACCTGATATTCTGAAACAGTATGTTCTGGGTCTTCCAAATATGCTTGATATGCCAAACCATATTTTTCAACATCTTCTAAAAATACAGTCATACCTTCATGATATGCACCATCAGAAAGATAAGGCTTCACATTATCCCACATTTCTGAAATATAATAGTCTGTATAAATTTCGATTGCTTCACCTGATGTGACAATCTGTGCATCATGTTCCTGCATATCTATCACAAACACAACACCGCTTTTTGTTTCACCAAATCCAAAATCACCATCTATAAAAAATTGTGCGGCATATTCTTTTGCAGATACCCCTTGTGTATCTGTGGTTGTCAAAAATAAAATATCCAAACCCAATTTTTCGCTCAGTGCTTTTGCTTGCTCTGTCAAATCTTGCTGTTGTTGTGTGGTAAACAGTTTTGCTTGGTCAAATACATTGCCCTCTGTTCTTGCCCATACAGGTACCGCAAAACATAATATCATACAAATGGTCAAAAAACAGATTTTTATTTTTTTCATCAAAAACCGCCTCCCATCACAAATGCAATGCCCGCTGTAATCACCAAAACAATCAAAAATATCACAAAAAACCATTTGACTGCTTGTTTGCCATCGCAAGGCAATTCTCCAACCATTTTGCCTGTTTGCCCATTCATAGCAAATAAATATTTTTTGCCATTGAAATTGCTTATTAACATCCAAACAGGCAAAAGCAGATATGTTTGTTTATCTGATTGTATATTGGTACGGCATTGCACACCATGCACATGGTCATACTGTCTGCCGCTTTCTGCCGCTTTGTTTTGAATACCATGTGAAATACGGTTTTCCATTCTTTGGAACAAATCTTTTGGCTCATACTGATATTTTTCTGCAAAAAAACCACTCAAATACCGCATATCAAAGGGTTGTTTTTTTGTAAAATCAAACGGTTCCAATGCATCCATCATAGCATCTTCCATATTTTCGGAAGCATCCAAAGGGATATTTTCAAAATCCATATATCCACTACGCACAATATGATAAACATCTGTTTTGGTATAACGATATGTACTATCACTCCATAGTGTCACATTTTCACCTGTGGCGTGATAATCAAAATCTGCTTTGCAATCAAAAAGCCAAAACGGTACATAAATTCCTGTAATTTTTTCCAATCGTTGTTTTGATGTAAATTGTGGTGGAAGCAATTTTTTTCCTTTACACAGTTTCAAAAATGCTTGTTGTGCCTGTTTTTTATCCGTTGCAAAAGGCACAATGGCAGAGGGTTGATATTTTCCTGTAAATTTTTGTGGTATGACTGTTGGATTTTGACAAAACATACAAAATGTTGCCGCAGTTGCATCATCTGTCACAATCTCCGCACCACAACTTGGGCAAACATAAGCACATAAATTTTCTTGTGTTTGTGCGGTATCCACATTTTCATGAAACGTGATATTTGTATCATTTTGGGGTTGTTGTGTTGTGTTTTCTGTGGTTTTTGCACCTCGTTGTTCCAAATCCTCTTTTGTGTATTCGCTATCACAATAATCACAAAGCCATGTCTGTTTTGCACCATCATATCGCAAATACGCACCACAGCTTGGACAAATGTAAGTGATGGTTTGTTGCATACTATTCCTCCTTTTTTCAGAAAAAAACGCAAAAAGGGGACACTGTCCCCTTTTTATTATTGTTCTTGATTTTGTTCTAATTGTTCTGCAATTTCATCTGTTTCAATATCATCTTCTGTAATTTTGGCAATGCCAACAACGCTGATGCCTTCTTTTAAGTTCATCAGCTTAACACCTTGTGAAACTCTGCCAATGGTAGAAATGTCATTTCCACGCAAACGTATAATCACACCTTCTGATGTAATCAACATCAATTCTTCATTTTCTTCTAGCATCAAAACACCTGTCAAAAGCCCTGTTTTTTCTGTCAACTGATGGACTTTGACACCCATACCACCACGATATTGTACTTTGAATTCTTCCACAGATGTTTGTTTGCCATAACCTTTTTCTGTGACATTCAACACTTTTGCATTTGGTGTCACTTTGCCCGCTGAAACCACATAATCTCCATCTTTGAGCTGTATTGCTTTGACACCTGTTGCGGCTCTGCCCAAAGGTCTAACATCGGTTTCACTGAATTTGATACCCATACCATTTCTTGTCGCCACCAATATTTGGTCATTTCCATCTGTTGTCATAACACCAATCAAGCTATCATCTTCTTTGAGGTTGATGGCAATCAAACCACCTTTTCTGATATTTGCATAGCTTGCCATATCTGTTTTTTTGATAATGCCTTGTTTTGTGAGCATCACCAAATAGCGGTCTTCTCTGAATTCTTTCACAGGGATGACAGCTGTTACAGTTTCATCTGGTGCAATTTCAATCAAATTGACAATGGCAGTACCTCTTGCAGCTCTACCTGCTTCTGGAATTTCATAGCCTTTTTTGCGGTATACTCTACCATGGTCTGTAAAGAACAATATGGTATCATGTGTAGAGGACAAAAACAAATCTTTTACAAAATCTTCCTCTCTTGTTTGCATACCCATAATGCCTCTACCGCCTCTGTTTTGGCTTTTGTATGTCATCAATGGTGTACGTTTGACATAATTCAAATTCGACATGGTAAATACGCAAGTTTCTTCCTCAATCAAATCTTCTACATCAATTTCGCCAGGGTTTGCAACCAACTGTGTACGACGAGGGTCTGCATATTTTGTTTTGATTTCCATGGTTTCATCACGAATCACACCCAAAAGCAATGTTTCATCTGCCAACAAAGATTGATAATATGCAATTTTTTTCTGCAATTCTGCATATTCTGCATCTATTTTTTCATGCTCCAAACCTTGCAAACGACGCAGCTGCATTTCCAATATTGCCTGTGACTGTACATCGGATAATGCAAAACGTTCCATCAAGCGTTGTTTTGCATTGTCATAGCTGGTACGAATAATCTGTATCACTTCATCAATATTTGAAATGGCAATGCGTAAGCCTTCTAAAATATGGGCTCTTTTTTGTGCTTTATCCAGATTAAATTGTGTTCTTCTGGTCACAACTTCTTCCTGATGTTTCAGATATTCTGAAAGCATTTGCTGCAAATTCATAATCACAGGTTTACCATTTACCAAAGCAAGTAATATTGCTCCAAAACTTTCCTGTAATTGTGTGTATTTATAAAGCTGATTTAATATCACATTTGCATTTGCATCTTTTTTCAATTCAATAATAATTTGAATATCATCACCTGCCGAAGCATCATACAAATCGCTAATGCCATCAATACGTTTATCTTTTACCAATTCTGCAATTTTTTCAATCAAACGCAGTTTATTGACCATATATGGAATTTCTGTGACAACGATTTTTTCTCTGCCATTTCCCATTGGTTGTATTTCTGCAATGGCTCTTACCAATATTTTGCCTCTACCTGTGCGATAAGCTGCACGAATGCCACTTTTGCCCAGTATAGAAGCACCTGTGGGAAAATCTGGGCCTTTGATGTATTCCATCAATTCTTCCACATCTGTTTCTTTGCCATTGATTTTATTATCAATCATGCAATGCAAACCATCAATCACTTCTCCCAAGTTATGGGGTGGGATATTGGTTGCCATACCAACGGCAATACCAGAAGAACCATTGACCAAAAGATTTGGAATACGGGCAGGCAATACCACAGGTTCTTTTTCGTTTTCGTCATAGTTTGGCACAAAATCAACTGTATTTTTTTCAATATCCGCAAGCATTGCTGCTGTGATACGGGACATACGTGCTTCTGTGTAACGGCTTGCCGCAGCACCATAGCCATCTATGGAACCAAAGTTCCCATGACCGTCTACCAACATATAACGCATAGAGAAATTTTGTGCCATACGCACCATTGCCTGATAAATGGAACTATCCCCATGTGGATGATATTTCCCCATGGTATCGCCGACAATACGGGCTGATTTTTTATAGGGTTTGTTTGGCTCCAAATTCATTTCATTCATGGAGTACAATATTCTTCTTTGTACTGGTTTTAAGCCATCTCTCACATCAGGCAAGGCACGGGCGACTATCACGCTCATGGCATAGTCGATATAACACTTTTTCATCTCCTCGTTGATGTCTATGGTGACGACTTTGTCCAATTCTTTGTTTTCTTCGCTCATATTCTATCTCTGTTCCTTTCTGTATCAGAAATCCATTTGCGCATATTGTGCATTTTCTTCGATAAATTCACGTCTAGGTTCTACGCTATCCCCCATCAGCATACTAAATATTTCATCTGCCAATACAGCATCTGTAATATCTACTTTTTTCAAAATACGATGTTCTACTGCCATTGTGGTATCTCGCAACTGGTCATAATCCATTTCGCCCAAACCTTTGTAACGCTGTACTTCTTTGATATTATCTTTGCCAATTTTTTGATACAATGCTTCCAACTGTATATCATCATAGACATAATAATGCTGCTTATTTTTTTCCACACGATACAAAGGTGGTTGTGCCACATACACTTTGCCTTGTTCAATCAGTTTTGGCATATAACGATAGAAGAATGTCAAAAGCAATGTACGAATATGGGCACCATCTACGTCCGCATCGGTCATAATCACAATTTTATGATAACGCAATTTTTCAATATCAAAATCTTCAGAAATTCCTGTACCAAAAGCAGTAATCATACTGCGGATTTCTTCGCTGTTTAATATTCTGTCCAATCTTGCTTTTTCCACATTCAATATTTTACCACGCAAAGGCAGTATTGCCTGTGTTTTGGGGTCACGTGCTTTAATAGCAGAACCGCCTGCGGAATTCCCTTCAACAATGTAAATTTCACATTCCAGAGGGTCACGGCTTGTACAGTCGGTCAATTTACCAGGCATTCTGGTATTTTCCAAACCTGTTTTACGACGTACCAATTCTCTTGCTTTTCTTGCCGCATCTCTGGCTCGAGAAGCCATCAAACCTTTTTCGATGATGATTTTGCCAATCGTAGGATTTTCTTCTAGGAAATAGGTCAAATATTCGCTTAGCACAGCCTCCACGGCAGCCTTTGCTTCACTGGTACCCAATTTTGCTTTTGTTTGCCCTTCAAACTGTGGGTCTTCGACTTTAATGCTAATAACAGCTGTCAAACCTTCTCGCACATCATCACCAGACAATTTTTTATCAGCATCTTTGATAATGCCGATTTTTTTGCCATAATCATTTATGGTTTTTGTCAAACCAGATTTGAAACCAACCAAATGTGTACCACCATCAGGGGTATTGATATTATTGACAAATGTAAAAATACTTTCGGTATAACCATCATTATGCTGGAATGCTACTTCTACCAATACGCCATCTTTTTCACCAGAAGCATAAAAAATATTTTGATACAATGATTGGCGATTTTTATTAATATAAGCAACAAATTCTTTGATACCACCTTCATAGTGGAAAGTGCGTTCTTGCTCCATACCTTTGCGCAAATCAATCAAATTGATTTTCAGTCCTTTTGTCAAAAATGCGGTTTCACGCAAACGTTGTTTCAACACATCATAAGAAAATACGGTTTCTTCAAAAATTTCTGCATCGGGCAAAAAATGCACAAATGTACCATGTTTGTCTGTGGAACCAATATCTGTGACATGGCAAAGTACATTCCCTCTTTCGTATCGTTGCTCATACACTCTGCCATCTGTATGCACGTTAACATACAACCAAGAGGATAACGCATTTACAACAGAGGCACCAACACCATGCAAACCACCAGAAACTTTGTATCCGCCACCACCGAATTTACCACCTGCATGCAGTATGGTGAATACCACTTCCAACGCAGAAATACCTTTTTGATGATGAATACCTACAGGTATACCACGTCCGTTATCTTCTACAGATATGGAATTATCTTCATGAATGGTAACTGTAATTTCTGAACAATATCCTGCCAATGCCTCATCCACTGCATTGTCCACAATTTCATATACCAAATGATGCAATCCTTTTTCGCTGGTAGAACCAATATACATACCTGGACGTTTTCTGACTGCTTCCAGACCTTCCAGCACTTGGATTTGACTTTCATTATATTCTACTGCCATTTCATTCTCTCCTTACCTATCATGGTAAAAAACCAAGTGTTTTCACGCTTATTTTGTGATAAAAACAGTATACCATTTTTTTTGATTTTTCACAAGCAAAAAACATTGATTTTATC
>JAHHTV010000073.1 GCA_020024395.1 Anaerotignum sp.
GTTCATAAACCGACAGAATATTGTTTCGTTTGGCACAAAAATTGCGTATTCTATATCATATAAAAAAAAGAGCATATATTTTTGCTCTTTTTTTCATATTTTTATACATGATATTTTTGTTTCAAATAAGCAATCGCTTCCAGATACCCTGCAAAGCCTTTCCCTGTAATGGTTTTTTCACAAGCCATACCTGCATAAGAAATTTTTCTGAAATCTTCTCTTTGCTCCACCGCTGATAAATGTACTTCTACCGCTGGTAAACAAACCGCTTTCAATGCGTCCAGTATGGCAATGCTGGTATGGGTATATGCAGCAGGATTTATCACAATGGCATCTGTTTTGTCAAAATATGCTTGTTGTATACGGTCTACCAATCCCCCTTCATGATTGGATTGATATATCTCTACTTGTATATTTTCTTTTTCACAGTATGTTTGTATTTGGTTTATCAAATCTTGATATGTCTGTGTACCATAAATTTCTTTTTCTCGTATACCCAATAAATTCAAATTGGGGCCATTGATTACCAATATATTCATATTTTCACTTCCTTACACCATCTCTGCATAACATCCCAAGAAAGAAAGTTTATCTGCACCACATTCCATATCTTTGAGCAATATTTGCACATCTTCTGAAAATATAGACGCTTCCAAATCAAAATAAAAACGGAATTCAAAATCTTTTCCTGCAATGGGGCGGCTTTCCAATTTACTCAAATTGACATGATGTGCCGCAATTTTACCCAACATTTGATACAATGCCCCTGGTTCATGTGCCAAAGAAAGCAATAAACTAATTTTGCCAGAACCTGCATACAATTCCATATTTTTTGCAATACAAATAAAACGTGTATAATTATTTTGATGATTTTGTATATCATCGTTCAGCACTTGCAAACCATATAATTTTGCACATTCTTCAGAAGCGATTGCTGCAATATCTGTCCTTTGGCTTTCTGCCACATATTTTGCGGCAGTTGCTGTATTTTCAAATATGGTCACTTTTACATCAGGCAAAGATTTCAAAAATGCACTACATTGGTGTAATGCTTGTTCGTGTGACACAATTTCTTTGATTTGTGATAAATCTATTCCTTTTTTTGTCAGCAATGCATGGTGAATATGCAATTTCAAACTTCTCACAATATAAAATTGATGTTTTACCATCAAATCATACACTTCTGTCACAGAACCTGCGGAGCTATTTTCTACAGGTAACACACCATACTGACATAAACCACTTTCTACTGCATGAAATACATTTTCAAAGCTATGAAAAAACATGGTATTCGGCATAGAAAACAAACGTCCACAAGCACGAGCCGCATAAGACCCCTCTGTTCCTTGGCAAGCAACCACTGCTTTTCTTGGGAACTCCATCAATGGGTTTTGCACTTGTTTTTTGATTTCTTTTGTCAATGTGGTTTCGTTTTGCAAAATGCCTGCTTGGTAACTTCTGCTGACATCAAACATGGTTTGATACAATGTATTTGCATATAAACCAAAATCATCACCGGCTTGTTCCATCACATTTTGCAAAACGATTTTTTCTCTTTTTTTATCCAATACTGGTAGATTTTTTTCTGCTTTTGCAGAAGCAATTGCCGTCGCTGTCTGCATTCTTTTTACAAATAAATCTACCATTTTGGTATCAATATCATTGATTTGTTTTCTAAGCTGTTCCAATTCCATGTTTTTCTCTCCTTTTCATTTGTATTGCAACATATCCAAATCCAATAACGCAATGGCGATTGCTGCTTCCACGCAAGGTACTGCTCTTGGTACAATACAAGGGTCATGTCGCCCTACAATACGAAGTGTTTCATTTTGTTTTGTTTCCCAACTGATTGTTTGTTGTTCTTGTGATATAGAAGGTGTTGGTTTGAATGCCACACGCACAACCAAAGGCATACCACTAGAAATACCGCCCAAGCTGCCACCATGGTTATTTGTTTTGGTTTTGATACTGCCATCTATATCATAATAAAAATCATCATTATTTTCAGAACCCATCATATCAGCCGCCGCAAATCCTGCACCAAATTCTACACCTTTCACTGCAGGAATGGCATACAACAACGATGCAATTTTACTTTCCAGACCATCAAACATAGGTTCTCCCAATCCCACAGGCAAACCAACTGCAACCACTTCCACTACACCACCAACAGAATTTTGTTCTGCTTTGGCTTTTGCAATGATTTTTTGCATGCTTTCTCCTGCTTTTTCATCAATGGTCGGAAACGGCTTTTCTGTCACAGCTTTCAGCTCTGCCGCTGTGATATTTACGGTATCCCATGTGTTATCTTTACAATGTTTGATAGACGCAATATGTGCCCCAATGGCAATGCCTTTTCGTTCCAATATCTGCATACAAACAGCCCCCGCAAAGCAAAGTGGTGCTGTCAATCTACCCGAAAAATGTCCGCCACCTCTATAGTCTTGAAACCCTTTATATTTGACAGTGGCAGTATAATCTGCGTGACCTGGTCTTGGCATTTTTCTCAAATTGCTATAATCTTTAGAACGTGTATTTGTGTTTTCTATTATGGCACAAATTGGTGCACCACATGTTTTATTTTGAAACAATCCAGAAATCACTTTTGGCATATCTGCTTCTTTTCTGGTTGTAGAGTATGCATTTTGCCCAGGTGCCCGTCTTTGCAAAAATGCTTGCACATTTTCCAAATCAATATATTCTCCTGCGGGCAATCCATCTATCATCACACCAATGGCATCAGAATGTGATTGTCCAAAAATAGAAATTTTCACACGTTCTCCAAAATTAGAGGACATCTGCATCACCTCCCAGTTTTACAAATTCCGCAAAAAAGTTTGGATAAGATTTACAAACCGCCTGCGCACCTTCTATCACAATATTTTGTTGTACTGCTGTTGCACCAATGGTGGATGCCATAACAATGCGATGGTCATTGTATCCATTTATTGTGATTTCTGTTTCTACTTCTTTTCTTTTGCCGCTAGAAATACAAATACCATCTTCATATTCTTCCACAGCAACACCAAATTTTTGCAATACATCGGCAATCGCTGCCAATCTATCGCTTTCTTTGATGCGCAAACGCCCTGCATGATAGATTTCTGTTTTTCCTTCTGCAACTGCTGCCACCATACACAATATCGGCACCATATCTGGAATTTGTGCTGCATCAATACGGCAGCCTTTTAATTGTTTTGGCTGTACAGTCACTGTATCTTCTGTGATAGCAACTTCTGCACCAAATTGTTCTAAAATATCCATAATAGCTTTATCGCCTTGTTTGCTATCCTGTCGCAATCCATGGCAAGTAATTTTATTTGTTGTTGCACCTGCCGCAAGCCAAAACGCTGCATTTGACCAATCACCCTCTGCTTGTATTTGTTTGGGTGTATGATATTGCTGCTTTCCAGAAACAAAAAATCCACTTTCTGTTTGTTGTATTTTGATACCAAATTTTTGTAATGTATCAAGCGTCATGTTCAAATAGCCTTTTGACTCTATTTCTGTTGTCAATATCATTTCGCTATCTTGTTCCAACAAAGGCAATGCAAACAAAAATCCTGTCAAAAATTGTGAGCTAATATTGGCAGGCAGTACAAATTTTCCACCCAACAATTTACCAGATAACTCCAAGGGCAAACAATCATCACTGACAACGCAACCATGTTGCTGCAATGTTTGTGTTATGACAGAAATGGGGCGTTCTGGCAATCTGCCTTTGCCTTCTATCCATGCATTTTTTCCAAGTGCTGCCACAATCGGCAATAAAAAACGCAATGTTGACCCACTTTCGCCACAATCCAGCAAAGCTGTTTCCTCATTTTTTACAATCGGTACCACTTTCACACCATATTCCATGCACTTAACTTCTGCCCCCAATTCCTGTATACATCTTATGGTAGCGTCAATGTCTTCTGAACGTCCTTGAAACAAAATTTCTGTTGGTGCATCTGCCAATGCTGCCGCAATGAGTAAGCGATGCACATTTGATTTTGAAGCAGGAATGGTGACATCACCTTGTAGCTGTCTTTTCCCAATTTTGATATTCATCATGCACCTACCTATTCTCCCATTGCCAGTTCTGCCAACTTTTCCACATCTGAAACACAAATATCCACAATTTCACAATGTCCAATATCATATGGAAACACGAATTGTATGATGTTGCCTTTTCTTTTTTTGTCGTGTAATGCACCTTCTGCCAAATCTTTTGCCAAATAACAACAGTCCACAGGCAAATGATTGTTTTGCAATGCATTTTTTATCTGTTGTGTCAGACCTTTTTTTGCTTTGCCCATTTTTTCTGCTGCCCTTGCCATCAATACCATACCTATCCCCACAGCTTGCCCATGTGTCATTTCAAAATTGCTTTTCCATTCTATGGCATGACCGAATGTATGCCCCAAATTCAATAATTTTCTATCACCCTGTTCGGTTTCATCTTTTTCCACAATGTCCCGTTTCATAGATACACACATTTCCACAATTTCTTCCAAATGGCTGTATATATCTCCTTTCGCAACTTGCAAAAATAATGCTTCATTCCCAAGTATGCCATATTTCAATGCTTCTGCCACACCATCTGCAAATACAACATCAGGTAATTTTGACAATATTTCCGTATCACAAAGCACCAATCTTGGCTGATAAAAAGCACCCGCTAAATTTTTCCCTGCTTTTAAGTCAATGGCTGTTTTACCGCCTACCGATGCATCAATCGCCGACAAAAATGTGGTAGGTATTTGCACAAATGCAATTCCTCTTTGATACACAGCCGCCGCAAAGCCTGCCATATCTCCTACAACACCGCCACCCAATGCCACAATGACATCTTTTCTTGTCATTTCCTGTTCTGCCAAAAATTCTAAAATATTGCTCCATGTTGTGATTGTTTTTGATACTTCACCAGCTGGAAATGTGTATTGGCATACAATATAGCCAGATTGTTCCAATGATTGTTTCACAATGGGAGCATATAACACAGACACAATATCATCTGTAATGATTGCCGCTTTGCATGGTGCAACAACTGCTTTCATTTGTGTACCAATTTGAGGAAGTATGCCATTTCCAATTTGTATTTCATAAGGAATGTTGGTATTTACCGTTACTGTTTTCATTATTTCACTTCCTTAATCAAATTCTTTGACTTCATCCACAGCCAGTCTTTTTTGTTTGCCGTCTTTCAACATTTCCTGCAATGTTTCTGCGTCACCTTTGTGTATCACATCGCTATATAATTGCAGTCTTGCAATCAAACCATCAATTTCTTCTGCCAAATAATCTTTATTTTGCAAAAACAATTCTGTCCACATGGTTTCATTTAATTTTGCAACTCTTGTCATATCATGAAAACTGCCTGCGGAAAATCCTTTGAATTTCGGAGAAAGTTCACTTTTGATATATGCACTAGAAACCACATGTGCCAGCTGTGAAGTATAAGCAATCATTTTGTCATGTTCTTCTGGTGTGGTAACTTGCATACGACCAAATCCCATACTTTTGAATAATTCGCTTAATATATTCACATCTTTGATGTTTGTACCTTTGTAAGGCGTTAATATCATGGTTGCTCCATCAAATAAATCTGCTTTTGAGTAGGTAAATCCAGAGCGTTCAATACCTGCCATAGGGTGTGCCCCCACAAATACAAAATCATGTTGTGCTACAATATCTTGCAAACCATCACATACCATACGTTTTACCCCTGTGCAATCTGCAACCAAAGCACCTTTTTTGAATATATCTGCATATTGTGTCACATAATCTATCGTTGCTTGTGGATACAGTGCCAAAAGCACCACATCACAATCTTTTGGATTACCATTTTCCATACAACTATCAACCGCTTCTGCCATGATTGCACCCAAACGCACACGCTCTGCACAATCCCAGCCAACCACTTCATGATTTGTTTTTTGTTTTATTGCTTTTGCTAAAGAACCGCCAATCAGTCCCAGTCCCACAACACCGATTTTCATATATGCCACCTCTTTCTGATTTTTTATTCGTTTTCTTTGAATTTGCAAGCAAATGGTCTAATTTGGAACACCGCTTTTGCCACATCGTCAAATGCCTCTGGTGTCAAAGATTGTGCACCATCACACAATGCTTTTGTAGGGTCATTGTGTACTTCAATCATCAAACCATCTGCACCTGCTGCGGTTGCTGCCATTGCCATGGGTTTTACCATGTGTGCATATCCCAAAGCATGACTAGGGTCAATGATAACTGGCAAATGTGTCAATTTTTTCAAAACTGGAATAACAGATAAATCCAGTGTATTTCTTGTTCTTGTTTCAAAAGTACGGATACCTCTTTCACACAATATGACATTTTCATTGCCGCCTGCCATAATGTATTCTGCACTCATCAACCATTCGTCAATGGTGTTTGCAAGACCTCTTTTTAACAAAATCGGTTTTCTTGTTTTGCCCAATTCTCTGAGCAAATCAAAATTTTGCATATTTCTTGCACCAACCTGTATCAAATCCACAGGTTCAAACATTTCCAAATGAGAAATATTCATAATTTCTGATACAATCGGCAAACCTGTTTTTGCTTTTGCTTCTTGCAACAATGTAATCCCTTCACCTTTCAAACCTTGGAATGCGTAAGGAGAAGTACGAGGTTTGAATGCACCCCCTCTGAGCAATCCTGCACCTGATTTTTTTACACATTCTGCCACATAGCAAACTTGTTCTTCCGACTCCACAGAGCAAGGTCCTGCAATGATTTGGAAATTCCCGCCACCAATTTTTACACCTGCGACATCAACCACCAATGGTTCTCCATGAAATTTAGAATTTGCATTTTTGAATGGTTCTTGAATTTTTTTGACACTTTCCACAATATCCAGTGCCCCTACCAAATCCATATCTACTTGTGAAGTATCCCCCACCAAACCAATGATGGTATGTTGTTTGCCAACAGAAATATGTGTATCAAGCCCTAGGCTGTGTATCCAAGCCTTCAAATTTTCCACTTGTTCTTGTTTTACGTTTTGTTTCAATACAACAATCATGCCAAATACCTCCTTGATATATCTATCATCTCATTTTATAAAAGTTTATAAAAGTCCTAAAAATAAAGAAAGACCTCGCAGCGAATTTCACTGCGAAGTCTCAAATATTCCGACTTTCTTATAAGAAAAAACAACAAAACGAACCGTCTTTTCTTAACAGTAAAATTCACTTGGAATGTCTGAAAACACGGTAAAAATAAAAGTATGCAGTTGCGGAAAACATATTTATTTGATTGGTTATCATAATCAGCAACCTCTTTCGTCAAGTTATTTTCCTCATACTAGCACAAAGCAAAAAGAAAGTAAACCCTTCTTTACAAAAAAATCGTATTCTGTGCAATCTGCAAGAAATTTCCATGTATTTTTATAC
>JAHHTV010000074.1 GCA_020024395.1 Anaerotignum sp.
CAAATATCGCTGTGTACCACTTGCCACATTATCTATAATGGAAAATTCCACTTCTGTACCATCTTCATCTGTCATGGTTACCACTTCAAATTCCAGTTCTTCTGCTTCTTGAAATATATCACCCATAATTTTTTTTACTCCATTTCTCTATCTGCGGCAATCATTGTTTGCTATCCAAATAGCCCTGTAAAATATGCACTGCCGCCATTTTATCAATCACGCTTTTTCTTTTATCATGGCTCAAATCTGCCATACGCAACGCACGTTCTGCCGCAATGGTGCTAAAACGCTCGTCCCATAACACCACAGGAATTTTCGGAAAACGACCTTTTATTTTTTGTTCAAATACTTTTGTTTTTTCACATCGTTCACCTTCTGAATTATCCAAATTTTTGGGATATCCTAGTACAATCGTATCCACCTGATATTGCTCTATCAATTCAGAAAAGCGTTTCATACATCTTTTGAATTCCTGTGGATTTTCTCTTTTTATAATTTCCACACCCTGTGCCGTCCAGCCCAAAGGGTCACTTATCGCCACACCAATGGTTTTATCTCCAAAATCTAAACCCAATATACGCAATTTGTTTCCTCTTTCTCATTCATTTCTTTGCAAATAATCTTTTACCAATTCTTCTAGCAATTCGTCCCGTTCCAATTTGCGTATCATTGCTCTTGCATTCAAATAACTTGTGATATAGGTTGGGTCGCCTGAAAGAATATATCCGACAATTTGATTGACAGGATTATATCCTTTTTCTCGCAGTGCCGTGCTAACAGAAATCAATATGCGTTTTGCTTCATTTTCTGGTTCGTTTTTATTTCTGCCAAAATACTGTGTTTCATTCAAATTGTTGTTCATGTTTTATCACTCTCCGTTTCACAGCCCTTTGCTGCGTGCCGCCAATATTCTCTTTCCATCATAATATAAACATCAACGGATTGCAACCGTTGTTTGATTACATAAATATTACAAAATCTGTCACTTATTCTGCTAAAATGCCAAAAGCCATTTCGTCATCCATATCTGTTATTTTTGTTTGTGCGATAACATTTGACAAATCCTTTTCGCTTTTTGTATGCACTTTGATATAATTTGTGGTATGCCCTTCATACACATTTTCGCCCACAGCTCTTTCATATAACACAGGCATCACTTTTTGCATATGCGCTTGTATAAAAGCCTTTGCCATATTGTCACTGACTGCAATCAAATCTTGACTGCGTGCCTGTTTGACGGCATTTTGTAGCTGGTCTTTGCGTTCTGCGGCAGGTGTGCCTTTTTTGGGGGAATAAGGGAATACATGAATTTTAGAAAATTGTATTTCTTCTGCAAATGCTTTGCTTTGTGCATAATCTTGTTCTGTTTCACCAGGAAATCCCACTATCACATCTGTTGTCAATGCAACATCTGGCAGATATTTTCGCAATGTCTGTGCTGCTTTGCGATATTGTGTTGTATCATATTTACGATTCATTTCTTTTAATGTTTTGTCACAACCGCTTTGTAACGACAAATGGAAATGGTCGCAAACTTTTGGCAATTTTGCCATTTCCTGTGCAAATGCCTCTGTCACCACATTTGGCTCTATGGAGCTAAAACGAATTCTTTCAATCCCCTCTACATCATGCACTTGCTTGATAATATCTATCAATGACACTGTTTTCAAATCTTTTCCATAACTTGCCACATGAATGCCTGTCAAAACCACTTCTTTGAAACCATTGTTTGCCAAACGTTTCACTTCTTCCACAACATCTTTGGGGTCACGGCTACGGATAGGGCCTCTTGCATAGGGAATAATGCAATAAGAACAAAATTGACTGCAACCATCTTGTATTTTCAAATATGCCCTTGTACGATTGGACAATTTTTGTATAGACAAAGGTTCAAATGTGCGTTCATGCATAATATCTGTCACATAATTGCAAACACCCTGTTCTTCTTGGTATTGTTCTACTAATTCCACAATTTTGCTTTTATCTTTTGTCCCAATAACCAAATTCACACCCATAATTTCTTCCAATTCTTTTGGTGCAGTCTGTGCATAACACCCAACCACAGCAACCACAGCATTTTCATTTTGTCGTTTGACTTTTCGGATAAGTTGGCGGGATTTTTTATCCCCAAAATTGGTGACTGTGCAAGTGTTGATGATATAAATATCCGCAGTATCTTCTACCGATACCACTTCATAGCCTTTTTCTGCAAACAATTCTGCAATGGCTTCACTTTCATATTGATTTACTTTACACCCTAAGGCATAACTTGCTATTTTTTTCATAATACTCCTTCTATCTATGGCTTTACAACCCTGTATATTCTTTTATGACATCAACAACCGCACCTGTATTGTTGTTGCCTGCCACAAAACTTGCTTTTTGTTTGACGGCATCGGCAGCATTTTCCATTGCATAGCTATATTTTGCACAAGCAAACATTTCCACATCATTCCATTGGTCACCAAATACCAATGTTTCTTCTGGCAAAATGCCCCACATTTTTTGTAATGCCGCAACTGCACTGCCCTTATTGACACCTTGCAAACCCGTATCCAAACAATTTTCACCAGAAATCACCAACGTCATTTCCTCTGTCAAAAGTGGTTTCAATTTATCATAATATACTTTTGTAGGCATTTTATTGTTTATAATGAGCGATACCTTTGTCACATCTTTTGTCACATCATACAAAGATGGTACATATTCCATTTCATAATGAAATTTCGGGGAGGTCAAATGGTCATATACTGCTTTGCTTTCTGTATTGCCACAATATTTCGCACAAACCAAAGCATCTGCACCACCCACTTTTGCCACTGCATCCAAGCAATGTCTGATTTGTGCATGTGTCATGCCTTTATAATATAATTCTTCGGTATCATTTTGTACCACAAACGCCCCATTTTCTGCGATAATTGTCATTTCATGAATATGTTCTGCAAAATCATACCGCAAACTTGGGTACTGTCTACCGCTTGCCACAACAAATCGGATACCTTTTTGTTTTAATTTTGGCAACAAATCATAAATTCTTTCATCAATTTGTTTTTTATCATTCAATAATGTTCCGTCCATATCAGACACAATCAATTTTATCATGTTTCACGCCTCTTTATACTACTATCGTTGATACGAAAAAATAAAGGAAGTATTTGCATGGCAGTATCGGCATCTTTTCCTGAAAGCCATATCAAATATTGACGCAAAGCCTCCCATTTTTTGCTTTTTGGCACAACTTTTGCACAAATTTCTTCCATCTCGTTCAATTTTTCCATAATTTCTTCTTTTTCCAAAAAAGGCAGGTTTGACATACCAAGTGCAATACGCACCGATGTAAAATCTGCTTTGTGGTCAATTTCTTTTTCTTCTTTTTGGATATAATATTCCATCAAGCCTTCGTTTGTATAACCATTTTCCCGAAACGCTTGTAACCGTTCCACCAAACATAGTATATTGCGACGGTAAACTTCTGCCATTTCTTCCGAATTATCCCGATTTTGAATGACATATAGATATTGGTCAAAACCATCTATTTTATCTTCATAATGCTGCAACAGAGTTTGAAACAACGCCCCAAGCTGTTCCTTGTCTTGCGAATAATTTTCCCAAATATCATAACATTGTTGCAAATCCGTTTCTATCATGGTTTGCATATCTTTTTCATCCATACTGCCGCCGCCCTTCTTGTTCGGAAGTTTTTGTCACTATATGTAGTATAACAAAACCCCCTTGTGTTTGCAAGCAGGGCAAAACAAAAACAAATTTTTGCACCAAATCACAAAAGGAGAATTTTTGACTTTGCAAAAAATTCTCCCCTGTTATTTTTTATGTACACATATTTACAAAATAGATGTTTTTATTCTTCTTCGTCTTCCTCATCATCATCAATGATAACCACCATACCGCCCATACGTTCGTTCAATTCTTTTCTGGTGATTTTGATGATATTTGGCACAACACCATTGGGCTGTTCATCAATAAAATAAGGGCCTTCTTTGTCACAGTCGTTTTCATCCAACCAACCACTGAAAAATGAAATAATGGAACGCATAATTTCTACACTGTGTCCCCAATAATCCAAATCCAAGAATATCAATCTTTTTTTATCGCCTGTTTTAGAAAATTTACGACTTTTGTAAGCCATTGTAAACAAACGTCTTTCTTCTCCTTTGTATGTGAAATATACTGCCATTTCATTGCTTTCACCAAAACGGTTTTCATAACGGTTTACCTTTGCTTCTGGGTCAAAATAACGAGAAATAAAACGGTAAATCTGTTCCAATTCAATTTCTTTGGTAATATAGCCATGTGTTTTTGCTGTCATTACAATTCCATCCTTTCCATTCATAAAAATTGTGTATACAAAATATCTTTTCCGTTTCTTGCATTATACAAAACCTCGTGTTTTCTGACAATAGCCGACACAACGAAATACATCGTTTTTTCTGGCATGATTTTGGTTATTTTTTTTGATGTGCGTTGTTTTTTCTGGCATGATTTTGGTTATTTTTTTTGATGTGCGTTATTTGACATTTTCAATGATTTTTTGTGTCAAAAAACTACTTCTTTCTGCTGCCATGACACAAAATTCATCAAAAGACATACCTGCTTCTTCGTTTGCATCATCAGAAATAGCACGAATAATCACAAATGGAATATTGTTCAAATAACAAGTATGTGCAATTGCTGCCCCTTCCATTTCTGCACAATCACCTTTGACATTGCGACGAATTTTTTCTTTTCCTTCTTTTGTGCTAATAAATTGGTCGCCACTTGCTACACGCCCAACCAATGTACGATATTTATCCGCTTGCTCTGCGGCTGCATCTTCTGCCAATTTTATCAACATCTCATCTGCTTTGAAATAACTTTCCTGCATACGGGGTATCATACCCACAGGGTCACCAAATGCAGTGGTATCCATATCATGCTGTACAGCATCCGCAGAAATCAAAATATCACCGATTTTCAAATCCGTAGACACTGCCCCTGCAACCCCTGTGTTAATCACATAATCTACGCCAAAATGGTCAATCATGGCTTGTGTGCATATTGCTGCATTGACTTTGCCAATACCGCTTTTTACCAACACCACTTGGTTTTTGCCATATTTTCCAACGCAATAAGAAAGACCGGCTACACTTTTTGTTGTCACAATTTCCAGTTTTTCTTTCAACGATGAAACTTCTTCCTCCATTGCTCCAATCACGCCAATAATTGCCATGTTTATCACTCCTGACTTTGTTTCTTTTTGTTCATTTTGTTTTATCATACCATAAACTTTGCCCATAATTCAAGAACCATGCAAAAATACCAAATTGCTTTTTTGACAAAGCTTGTCATTTGTTGCAAAACCCAACCGCTTTTTGTATACTATAACAAAGCACAATAAAGGAGTGTTATTTTTATGAAAAAACCATTGATTGGTATTACGCCTAATTACAACACAAATACCAAAGAATATCAAATTCACGAAGATTATGCCAATGCCGTTTTACACGCAGGGGGTGTTCCTGTTTTACTTTTTCCTGAAACAGACTTTCCAGATTATGTGGACGGCATCATATTCAGCGGTGGTGGTGACATTGACCCATTGCTTTTTGGAGAAGAACCCATACTCCAAAATGGTGAAATTTCCCCAATACGTGATAACTATGAATTAGAACTTTGCAAACAAGCATTGCAAACAACATTACCTATACTTGGTATCTGCCGTGGTATGCAAATATTAAACATTGCCGCAGGCGGCAACATATACCAAGACATATTGGCACAAACAGGTTCTGTATTGAAACATAGCCAAAAAGCCCCTCGTGCATATGGCACACACACCATATCTGTTGATACAAACAGCTTGTTATACCAATTATGGCAAGAAGCACATATCGTTGTCAATTCCGTGCACCACCAAGCAGTATCTCGATTGGGTGCAGGCTTTTTTATCGCTGCACAAAGCACAGACGGCTTAACAGAAGCTATACAGCAACGTGACAAAGATTTTGTATTGGGCGTACAATGGCATCCAGAAGCCATGTCCACAATGGAACAAAATGCCATATTTGGACGACTGGTAGAGGCAGCCATATCCTATCGCACATCAAGAAAGGATGGATAAAGCACCATGCAAGAAAGCATTTTACAAAAAGTATCTGAAACAGACATCATCACCCCAACGGAAAAATTGCTGCAATTTTTAATGGATACAGGTATCATTGTGTTAAAAATTTTCATTACGTTTTTAATATGCTGGTTTGCCATACGCATACTCCATCGCATTATCAAACATTTTTTTGTCGCACAAACAAAAAAACAACGTCTTGCCATGACAGAACGGAAAGCCAAAACATTAAATTCCATCACATCTAGTGTAGTAAAATATGTCATTTATTTTATTGGTATATTTACTGTATTGGATTTTTTAGGCATAGACAGCAAATCTTTGGTTGTGGTTGCCAGTGCTGGCTCTGTTGCCATTGGTTTGGGCGCACAAAGCATTGTTATGGATATGTTTGGTGGATTTTTCATATTATTTGAAGACCATTATGCCGTTGGGGATATTGTCACCATACAAAATATCACAGGCACTGTAGAAAGTGTTACATTGCGTTCTACCAAAATTAGAGATGTACAAGGCTGTGTGCATATCATTCCCAATGGTGCTGTAGGTACTGTCACAAATATGTGTCGGGAGTTTATCAATGCTGTTGTGACAGTGGGTGTTTCTTATGATGCAGATATTGACCGTGTACTTGCCATATTGCAAGATGAAATGGAAAAAACAAAAGATATTTCTGATATTTTAGAAACACCTAGTATTATTGGTGTCACAGGACTAGATGACTCTGCCGTGACCATCAAAATCGTTGCAAAATGTCATGTCAAAACAAATATATTAACCGAAGCAGAATTGCGTCGACGCATCAAAAAACGCTTGGATGCAGAAGGTGTGGATATTCCATTTCCACAACGTACATTGCATATTGTTTCGCAAAAGGAGGTATAATTTATGGATTTACAAGTGGGAGATATTGTACAAATGAAAAAAAATCATCCCTGTGGCTCTGCACAATGGGAAATACTGCGTACTGGTATTGACTTTCGTATCAAATGTTGTGGTTGCGGACATATGGTGATGTTGCCTCGTGTCAAATTTGAAAAAAATGTTAAAAAAATCATATCTCATAACACAGAGCAATAACTCATTTTATATTTTAGATAGAGGAGCATACTTTGTTTTTACAAAGTATGCTCCTCTATTTTTTTAATAAAATGACACATAACATACATTTTTGAAATACATGAAAAAGAATTTAATAAAAATGTAAGGTTTCGTTATGCAGAATGTAAAATTTACCACATATACTGATAACAGAAACA
>JAHHTV010000075.1 GCA_020024395.1 Anaerotignum sp.
GATGTGATTGTGGTGGAAAAAGCACAAAAAGAAGAAGAAGTGATGTGGGCAGGTCTTTTGCCAGCACTGGAACAGGCGTTAGAAAATTTCATTGCAATGCGACAAAGAGAAGGCGAAAATCTCAAACAAGATATTTTGCAAAAAGGAAATCGGATACAAAATTTGGTGGACGATGTTAAAGAATATGCACCAACAGTGGTTGTGGAATATCAGGAAAAATTGGAAAACCGTTTGAAAGAATTGATGGACAAAGTAGATGTTGACCCACAACGTTTGGCAATGGAGGTGGCAATATTTGCAGATAAAGGCTGTATTGATGAAGAATTGACAAGATTGGATAGCCACTTGAAACAACTAAAGGAAATACTGGAACAAGGCGGACAGGTGGGGAGAAAACTAGATTTTTTGGTACAAGAAATGAATAGAGAGTCAAACACCATTGCGTCAAAAGCAAATGACATTCGCATTATCAAAGCAACCATAGAGCTGAAAAGCGAAATCGAAAAAATTAGAGAACAAATTCAAAATTTGGAGTGATGATATGGAACGAATACAATTTTTGAATATTGGGTATGGAAATATGGTTTCGGCAAACCGTGTGATTGCGATTGTGAGCTTGGAATCTGCCCCTATCAAACGTATGGTGCAAGATGCAAAAGAAAAAGGAAAGTTGATTGATGCGACGTATGGAAGAAAAACAAGATGTGTGATTGTAATGGACAATGGACATCTGGTGCTGTCTTCCAATATGCCAGAAACGGTAAGTAGCAGATTGTCAACAGAACAAAAAGGAGTATGATATATGAAAAAACAGGGGTTATTATTGATTATATCAGGGCCTTCAGGGTCAGGAAAAGGTACGATTGTGGAACAGTTGAAAGAAAAAGAAAATTTTTATCTTTCGATTTCTGCAACAACAAGAAGCCCAAGAGAATATGAAAAAGAAGGTGTGCATTATTTTTTTCGTACAAAACAGGAATTTGAAAAAATGATTGCAAATCAAGAACTGCTGGAATGGGCAGAATTTTGTGGGAATTGTTATGGCACACCACGTGCATATGTGACAGAAAAACTACAAAAAGGACAAAATGTGATATTGGAAATTGAAGTACAAGGGGCTTTGAAAGTGAAAGAACTATATCCAGAGGGGATACTGATATTTTTGGTGCCGCCGAATTTGGAGGAGTTGGGGAGAAGGCTCACAAACAGAGGAACAGAAGACAAAGAAACTATCAATCGCCGTATTCATCGAGCGTTAGAAGAAATGGAATTTGTACAAGATTATGATTATGTGGTAATAAATGATACTGTGACACAAGCGACAGAGGATATTTTAGATATTGTACATGCAGAAACTATGCGTTGTAGCAGAAATAAAGAAATTAAAAAGATATTCAAAGGAGAGATTTGATTATGTTAAGACCATCATACACAGACTTATTGGAAGTGGTATCACAACACACAGATGACAGTACATTGGGCAGCAGATATACCATTGTGATTGCAGCGGCAAAACGTGCAAGACAGTTGGTAGACCATGCAGAACCATTGGTATATGATACAAAGGTAGATAAACCAGTATCTATTGCAGTGAATGAATTGTACCAGGGAAAAATCAACATCAAACAAGGGCAGTTTACAGATGAATTTGCACCTTCTGATGAACCTGTGGTAGAAATCACAACAGAAGATATGTAATGTGAAAAAAGCAAAAGTCAGATGAAATCCATCTGGCTTTTTTGTCATATAGAAAATAGAAGGGAGATTCAATGATGTATGACAAATATGCACAAGTGATTTTGGCAATTACACATAGTAAAGCAGACCGTATATTTGATTATGGTATCCCAAAAGAATTGGAAAATATCATTTGTGTTGGAGGGCGTGTGATTGTACCGTTTGGACAGAAAAACAGCAGAACAGAAGGCTATGTTGTGGGGATTTTGGAACAGACAGAAGTACCCAAAAATAAAATTAAAGCAGTGCTAGACGTTTTAGACGAGGGGAAACCCATATTTACAGATGTGACGCTAGAATTGGCTAAATTGATGAAAAAAAAGTGTTTTTGTACATTGAGCCAATGTTTACAAGCGATTATGCCGACGGGTATTCGTACAAAAAATGTATGGTATGTACAATTACAACCGATTATGGAAACAGAGTTGACAGAAAAAGAACAAGAGATTGTCGCATATTTGGAACAAAAAGGGAAAAATATGTTGATACAAGATTTGGAAAATACGTTTGGAAGTCGATATCAATATGCGATACAAACGCTAAAAGAAAAAGGGATTTTGAAATTTAGACAAAAAACATTGCAAAGTACATATAAAAAAGAAAAACGATATGTCACGTTGACAGATGATACAACGTTATTGGCACAGGCTGTGGAAAAAGCAGAAAAAGAAAAAAGATTATTGGGACAAAGAAAAATACTGGCATTGTTACAAGAAGTAAAAAAAATATCCATAGAGGATTTGAAAGAAAAAACAGGCGTGACACAATCTCCCATACAAACATTATTGCAAAAAGGTGTATTGATAGAAGAAAGAGAACAACAAAGGCGAGATGTGTTTCGATTGGAAGATTTCAAACCGTCAAAACCGTTTACACCAACAGCAGAACAAAAACACGCATTGGAACAAATGCTTGCAGAACGAAAGAAAGAAAAAAAACGTCCAATTGTGTTGCATGGTGTAACAGGAAGTAGGAAAACAGAGCTATATATGCAACTGGTGCAAGAGGTTTTGGCAGATGGTAAACAGGCGATTGTATTGGTGCCTGAAATTTCTTTGACGCCACAAATTATGGAGCGGTTTATTTCACGTTTTGGCGATGTGGTTTCTGTAACACATAGCCGTTTATCTGTGGGAGAGCGGCTTGACCAATGGAGGAAGGCAAGAGATGGTGAGATTTCTGTTATCATTGGTGCAAGGTCGGCATTGTTTTTGCCATTTCAAAATGTGGGTGTGATTATTATGGATGAAGCACATGAAAGCAGTTATTATTCCGATACTACACCAAAATATAATGCAAGAGATGTGGCAAAAGATTTGGCAGATTTGACAGGGGCATTATTGGTGATGGGGAGTGCAACACCAGATTTGGAAAGTTATCACAAAGCAATTATGGGAGAATTTTTGCTTGTGGAATTGAAAGAACGTGCAAAAGGAAATGTATTGCCACATACAACGATTGTGGATATGCGAAAAGAACTGGAAGAAGGAAATCGTTCGCCGTTTAGCCGTGTATTAAAACAGGCAATAAAAGAAAATTTGATGAAAAAAAGACAGACAATGTTATTTTTGAACCGCAGAGGATATGCAACATTTGTATCTTGTCGCAAATGTGGAGAGGCTATGACTTGCCCTGATTGCAATATTACATATACCTATCATGCAAAAGAAAATATATTGCTGTGTCATTATTGCGGCAGACAAGAAAAAGTGCCAGAACATTGCCCTGCTTGTGGTTCGTCTTATATTCGATATTTTGGCACAGGAACACAAAAAATTGAAGAAGAAACAAAAAAATTGTTTCCAGAAGCACGGATATTGCGTATGGATTTGGATACAACATCACAGAAAAACAGCCATGCACATATATTAGAAATGTTTGGAAAAGGAGAAGCAGACATTTTGATTGGTACACAGATGATTGCAAAAGGACATGATTTTCCAAATGTGACATTGGTGGGGATATTGGCAGCAGATTTGTCATTACACGCAAACAATTATACGGCGGCAGAAAATTGTTTTCAGTTGGTTACGCAAGCCGCAGGGCGTGCAGGGCGTGACCGTTTGAAGGGAGAGGTGTATATACAAACATATCAGCCAGAACACCCTGCCATTCAAACCGCAGCAGCACAAGATTATGAGGGATTTTATTCACAAGAAATTCTACTAAGAAGGGCAATGGAATATCCACCTTTTACACATTTGTTTTCTGTGTTGGTAACAGGAGAAAAAGAAAATCAGGTGATAGAAGCAGCACAAAATTTATGGGCGATGATGGAATATTTCAAAGAACGGGCAGGCTGCATTGTACTTGCACCTTCTCCAGCATCTTTGCCAAAATTTCGGGGAAAATATCGTTGGCGGGTTTTGGTAAAATGCAAAGATTTGGAACGGTTGCAATCTTTTGTACTATATACAGTGGAAAAAACGAAAAAAAAGACATCTCAAAATGTATATTTTGAATTGGCTTTACAACCACAAAATATTGTATAACCATAGGATTTGTGATACAATACCTATTACCGCAAAGAAGTAATATACCTATATGATTTGATTTTTTAGGAGGTAAAAATATGGCAAAAAGACAAATTCGATTAAGTACAGATGAAGTTTTGCGAAAAATTTGCAAACCTGTGAAAGAAATTACAAAAAATACATTGACATTGTTAGATGATATGGCAGAAACAATGTATGCGGCAAATGGCGTGGGATTGGCAGCACCACAAGTAGGGGTTTTGAAACGTGTGGTTGTCATTGATATTGGTGATGGGTTATTGGAACTTATCAACCCAGTGATGTTGGAAAAAAAAGGTTCTCAAATTGATTATGAAGGTTGTTTGAGTGTGCCAGGACAAAGTGCAAAAGTAGACAGACCTGCGTATGTGAAAGTGGAAGCATTTGACAGAGATGGTAATCAATTTATTGTAGAAGGTGAAGATTTGATGGCTGTGGCGTTGTGTCATGAATTAGACCATTTAGATGGGATATTATATATAGATAAAGCGTTGCCAAATGATGAAACAGAATAAGGAGGAGTATGCATGCGTGTGATATTTATGGGAACACCTGACTTTGCTGTGCCTTCTTTAGAAGCGTTGTTGCAACATCATGAGGTGGTTTTGGTGGTGACACAGCCCGATAAACCAAAAGGCAGAGGGAAAAAAATGGCTTTTTCTCCTGTGAAAGAGTGTGCATTAGAACATGAGATAAAAGTGTTGCAACCTGCAAAGGTGCGTGAAGAAGAATTTGTGGAAGAATTAAGAAAATATGAACCAGATTTGATTGCAGTAACAGCGTTTGGACAGATATTGTCAGAAGATATATTGTCTATTCCAAAATATGGCTGTATCAATGTGCATGGCTCGTTGTTGCCGAAATATCGTGGGGCAGCACCAATGCAATGGGCAATCATAGATGGAGAAGAAGTGACTGGCATTACGACTATGTATATGGCAAAGGGATTAGATAGCGGAGATATGCTGCTAAAAGGTGAGGTAGAAATTACACCAGAAGATACTTTTGAAACTGTACATGATAAAATGGCAGTTGTCGGGGCAAATTTATTGGTGGAAACACTGCAAAAGCTGGAAGATGGTACATTGCAAAGAGAAGAACAAAACCATGATGCTGCAACATATGCACCAATGTTGACAAAAGAAACAGGGCATATTGACTGGAGTAAAACAGCAAAAGAAATTATGAATTTGATAAGAGGATTAAATCCTGCACCTGCTGCATATACCATATATGAAAATGAAGTATTGAAAGTATTTCGAGCAGAAAAAACAGATATCACAGCAGAAACAGAAAAATGTGGTAAGATTGTAGCAGTTGTGAAAAAAGGTTTTGTGGTAAAATGTGGTGATGGTTGTTTGCTTGTTACAGAGGTGCAGGCAAGAGGCGGAAAAAGAATGAAAGCAGATGCATATTTGCGTGGGCATAGTATGAAAGTGGGCATCCTTTTACAGTAAATGTACATGTTATTGTGTAAAAAAGGAGGAAAAATATGAGTTATTGGTTTTATATGATTATTGCAATGGTGTTGACAGGGATGGCACAGGCAAAAGTGTCATCTACGTACAACAAATATTCACGAGTGCCAAACAGACGTGGGTTTTCTGGAAGGGATGTTGCACAGCAAATGTTGATGAATGCTGGAATTTATGATGTGTCGATAGAACGTGTGGCAGGACATTTGACAGACCATTATGACCCAAGAACAAAAACACTACGCTTATCTTCTACAGTGTATGATGGGAGAAGTGTTGCAGCATTGGGGGTTGCAGCACATGAAACAGGTCATGCAATACAACATGATACAGGATATATCTTTTTGGGATTGCGTAGCTGGTTGGTACCGATTGCAAATTTTGGCTCAAAATTGGCTTTACCATTGATATTGATTGGTTTTTTGTTTGGCGGAAGTTCTAGCAGTACTTGGATTGGTTTGGGGATACTATTTTATGCATTGTCTGTACTGTTTACCATTGTGACATTGCCTGTGGAGTTCGATGCGTCTGCAAGAGCATTACGGTTGTTGGAAGCACAGTCTTTTTTGGATAGAGATGAAGTGGGCAGTGCAAGAAAAGTACTTTCTGCCGCAGCAATGACATATGTTGCAGCAGCAGCGGTTGCAATATTGGAGTTGTTAAGGTTGATATCCATATTTGGTAATCGAAATGATAATTAAAAAAGGATAAAAGAACAAGATGTCATATACTGATACAAAACAAAAGCAGGAGGAAAGAAGTGTGCAAGAACTAAATTTTCAATTTAATGATATGTTAAACACAGAACATCCTGAGCTTATTCTCAAAGAGGCACAGCCGTTTTTGGATTTGATGATGGAATATCAATGTGCATTGATGGAAGTAGAAACAAAATTGAAAGTATTGAATGAGGAATTTGCATCCAAATATCAGAGAAATCCATTTGAGTCCATTAAATCTCGTATCAAAGAACCATTGAGCATTATCAATAAAATGAAACGGAAAAGTTTTCCGTTATCTGTGGAAAGTATGGAGAAAAATTTATTTGATATTGCTGGTATTCGTGTGATATGCTCTTTTTGTGATGATATTTATGCCATTGCGGAATTGTTGACAAAACAAGATGATATTATATTGGTGGAAGTGAAAGATTATATCAAAAATCCAAAACCAAATGGATACCGCAGTTTACATTTGATATTGGATATACCAATATTTTTATCATCTGGAAAAAAACATATGAAAGTGGAAGTGCAGTTTCGTACGATTGCTATGGATTTTTGGGCAAGTTTGGAACATAAAGTAAAATATAAAAAAGATGTGGAACATCCAGAAGATATTGTGGCAGAATTGAAAGAATGTGCAGATGTGATTTCGGCTATGGATTGTCGTATGCAGGAAATTAGAAATAAAATTGAAGGAAATATATAAAAAGAAAAAGGAGAATGCGTTGTAAAATGAATGCGTTCTCCTTTT
>JAHHTV010000076.1 GCA_020024395.1 Anaerotignum sp.
CTGTATGATATAATAAAAAAACTAAAAAATGGTGAGAATTTATTTTATCATTTTACAATTTCATACGGAAAGGAGTGGCAATTTGAGCAAAAAAATCATTCGCATTCAAGATGTGACAAAAGTATATCGTATGGGCAATGAAGTCATACGAGCTGTGAATGGATTGAATTTGGACATTTACCAAGGAGAAGTTTGTTGTTTGTTTGGCAAATCGGGTTCTGGCAAATCTACATTGTTGAATTTGATTGCGGGTTTGGAAAAACCAACAAAAGGAGAAATTATATTTCATAAACATCATATAGAACGTATGAATGAAAATCAACTGGCGGATTTTCGGCAAAAATATGTGGGATTTGTATTTCAATCTTATAACTTGTTGCCAACATTGACAGCTGTGGAAAATGTCATGTTGCCATTGATATTCAAAAATGTACCTGTGAAAGAGCGTACTGCAAGAGCATTGAAAATGTTAAAAGCAGTTGGGCTGGAGGGGCGTTCCAATCACAAGCCAAGTGAAATGAGTGGTGGGCAGCAACAAAGGGTAAGTATTGCACGTGCATTTATCAACAGCCCACAAGTGGTGTTTGCAGATGAACCTACAGGGAATTTGGATACAAAAACAACCTATGAAATGATGGATTTGATTACAGGATTGGCAAAAGAAAATAATCAAACATTGGTGATTGTTAGCCATGATATGGAGTTGTCGGAATATGCAAATCGTATTGTAGTGATGATGGATGGAAAAATCAAGAATATTGAACAAAGGACAACAAACAAAGATACTGCACAAAACGGAGGAGACGAAGCATGAAAAAAATGGGTTTTCAAAAAGCAGTTGCATGGTTATTTGCCTGTATACTGTTATTTGGTTTGGCAATACCAAGCTATGCAGCAGATGAGGATTTTGTAGAGGGTACACCAGAAGTGTTTGTATCTGGTAACAATGTGTATGAAGTGCAAAACAATATGGAAACTCGTATTGATTTACAAGTGAAAAATAAAGGTTCTGCGATTGCCAATAACGTTGTTGTGCGTGCAAAAAGTGATGAGGCAATTCCGCCTTTCAAAATTTCATTTTATGATGGGGAAAATGTAGGCAGTTTGGGTGTCAACAGCAGCAAAACAATAAAAATGTATATTACAATGAATGAAACACCTGAAAAATCTACATATCCTGTTAGCATTACTTATACATATCAAAATGCATCAGGTTCCAGTTTTAGTGGTAGTGAAACAATACATTTGAAAATCAAAGGATTTGATAAAGAACCAACCTATTTATTTGATAATATGAAAACAGTACCAGAAAGCTTGACACCTGGACAGGGCGGTACAGTTAGTGGTATTGTGAAAAATTCAGGCAGTCAAGATATGTTGCAGGCAGAAGTGATATTGGATAAACTGCAAACAGAAGGAATTAGCTTAAGTGGTGGTTTTAGTAGTTTGCAAATTGGGAATTTGGGTGTTGGTAAACAAGCATCATTTTCATTCCCTTTGGCTGCAAGTGCAGACATGGCAGCAGGCAATTATCCCATTACAATCAAATTAAAATATCAAGATGAATTTGGCAAAGAATTTGAAAAAACACAGGATTATTATATCAGTGTGGGTGGCGCAAACGGAAAAGCAACACAGCTGGAAATTCGCAATCTGAAAGAGCCACAAGGGGTGTATAATGTTAATCAGAATTTCCAAGTGACATTTGACTTATGTAATACGGGACAGACCACAGCAAAAGATATTGTGGTAAAAGCAGAAGGTTTGGAAGCAACCGCAGTGGTACCAAAATCTACAAGTATGAAAAATATTGCAAATTTGCCAGCAGGAAAAACAGTACCATTAACATTTACATTTGCAGGAACAAACCAAGCATCTACACAGAACTATGCAGTACAATTTACCATAACGTATAAAACTGGTAACACAAAAGAAGAAACATTCAAACAATATGCAGGGGTTAATATTAGAAACGCAGAAAAAGATAAAAAAGATAAAGAGGCAAATGAGGCGGATAAAGACAAAGATAAACCAACAAGCAAACCCAAAATTATTATAAGTAAATATGTTTGTGACCCATTGATTGTAATGGCAGGGGAAGAATTTGACCTGAAAACAACATTGATGAACACACACCCTGTCAAAGGTGTGAAAAATATCAAAATGTTTTTGACATTGGCAGAAGAAACTTCTTCTGAAACAGAAAAGTCTGGTAATATTTTTACACCCGTCAATAGCAGTAACACATACTATTTTGATGCCATTGCACCAAAAAGTACGGTTGATAAAGAATTGCGATTGTATGTTGTACCAAATGCACAGCCAAAGACATATACATTGACTGTAAACTTTGAATATGAGGACGAACAAGGTAAAGAATATACAGCAACAGAACTTTTGGGTATCAATGTAAAACAAACCACAGAATTGAGTATGGACGAAATTGTTTTGCCAGACAGTGTGGAACAATATGCACCCATAACGGTTTCATTTAGCTATTACAACACAGGGAAAGTTGCATTGAATAATGTAATGTTCAAAATAGAAGGTGATGTAGATAGCACTACAAAAAGTACCTATATTGGGAACATGGACCCTGGGGCAAGTGATTATTATGAAACAACGTTTACCCCAAATGCATTGGGTGAAGTGCCTGTGAGTATCATTGCAAGCTATGAAGATAGTAGTGGTGAAGTGATAGAAGATAGACGAGATTTTGTATTGAATGTCACAGAACCAATACCTATGGATGAAAATATGGATATGGAAATGGAACAACCACCAAGTCCTGTAAACTTTAAGTTGATTGGTATAATAGCAGGTATTTTGATTGTTGTAGTCGTTGTTGTAATCATTGTTTTGAAAAAACGCAAAAAGAAAAAAGAAGCATCATTATTGGCTGATGCAGATTTAGATGATGACAAAGATGATGAAGAAGGGATTTCTTTATGAGTATCCGAGACTTAATTACAATGGCTTTGAAAAACCTTTGGAAAAGAAAATTGCGTACATTTTTGACAGTATTGGGTGTTATCATTGGTACAACATCTATTGTGGTGATGGTTTCGATTGGTATTGGTATGAATGAGAGCTTTCAAAAACAAGTGGAAGAATGGGGCAGTTTGCAAGTTATTGATGTTTATGGTGAAAACAATGACATGATAATGATGGACGAAAAACCCACAAAAAAACCGCAAAAAGGAGTGTCTTTGGATAGCAAAGCACTCGATACATTTAGAAAAATGAATTATGTGGAAGTGGTTTCTCCTATTGTGCAAAGATATGAGTTTTTGCTGATTGATGGAAAATATGTCAACAGCCCAAATTTTATCGGAATAGACCCTAGTGCAATGGAAGCACTTGGTTATAAAATAGAAGAAGGCCGTGCATTGACAGCAGAAGATGAAGAAGGATTGGTTGTTGGACGAAATGTGATAGAGGGATTTTATAATCCGAAAATGAGTTGGCAAATGCAGCAACAAACAAGTGCTCCAGAGCTAAATATCATGGAAGATAAAATTATGATTTCAGCAGATAACGACTATGGTACAAAATATGCAGAAAAATCAATAAAACCAATGAAAACATCTGTGGTTGGCGTGATGCCAGATAGTGGTATGAATGGGTATAGTGTGATTATGCCATTAAAACAAATGGAAAAATTGCAAAAAGATTTGGAAGCATTACGCAAAAAACAAAATAATGGTTATAAAGATGATAGAGCAAAGAAAAAAGGTGTTTATGAGCAAGTTGCTGTAAAAGTAAGTGATATCAATAAAGTGCAAGAAGTACAACAACAAATCAAAGATATGGGATTTCGGACATCAAGTTTGACAGATGAATTAAACACCATGAAAGAAACAACAAAAATGTTGCGTATGATGTTGGGTGCCATTGGTGCAGTATCTTTGGTTGTGGCAGCGATTGGTATTACAAATACTATGGTTATGGCAATTTATGAAAGAACAAGAGAAATTGGTATTATGAAAGTGATTGGTGCATCATTGCGAGATGTCAAACTGCTGTTTTTGACAGAAGCGGCGTTTATTGGTTTTGTAGGTGGTGTGTTGGGCTGTGTTACCAGTTTTTTGATGTCAAAAGTTGTGAATTTGTTTGCAGCACAGCAAGCAAGCGAAATGACATCATCTATACCGATTTGGTTATATTTGGCAGCGATTGGATTTGCAACAGCAATTGGCGTGCTTTCTGGTTATTTGCCTGCACAACGTGCGATGAAATTAAGTGCATTGACAGCAATTAAAACCGAATAATAGAACAAATATACTCCTTTGTATAAAGGGGTATATTTTTTTTGAAAAATATGGGAGAAAGGATTTTATAAAAAAGGATACATTAAAAAAAGGAGGTGAATATGTATGCTAAAAGCAGCAACAGCACCTGTGGTCATATTGTTGTTTTATTGCTATATTCGAGATAAATATGAAAAAGAACCGTTCAAATTATTGTTTTGGGGGCTGATTTGTGGGGTGTATGTTGCATTTGTGGTATATGGATTGGGTATGGCAACAGAAAAATTTTTGCCACATGATGAAACGCCGTTGTATACTGCTTTTTTTAGTTCGGCTTTGATAGAGGAATGTGTGAAATTTTTATTTTTGTATAGTTTGATTTGTAGAAACAAAGAATTTAATGAGCCATTTGATGGTATTGTGTATGGGGTGTTTGTTTCTTTGGGGTTTGCATGGATTGAAAATATGATATATGTGACAAGCCCGTTGTGGGGTGGTGTGGGAACGGCAATCGCAAGAGCAGTGATTTCTGTGCCAGCACATGGGCTTTTTGGTGTACAAATGGGATTTTGGTTTGGAAAGTATCGTTTTGAAGCAAAAAAATATGGGTTGCTTTTAGCTTTTTTATCTGCTTATTTGTATCATGGTTTTTATAATTATTTTTTGTTGTGGCAATGGCAATGGGCAAAAATTTTGTTTGGTGGATTATATTTGATGCTGTGTATTCATAGTGCATGGTGTATGCAGTATTTCTTAAAACGCTCACCTTTTCGTCCCACAGGTGAAATTTTGTCCCAAAAGCGGTAAAATTTTCTGTTTGTCTTGAAAAGATTTCAAAAAAGCGGTATACTGTTTATAAAGATATGATAAAATAAATATGGCGGAGGAAATATCGTGATTGAAGCAATCAGCTGTGGCGGTGTTGTGATACACAGATGGAAAATTCTCTTGCTTTATAAAAACCAAAATGGCAGATATATGGGGTGGGTATTGCCCAAAGGAACAGTCGAAGAAAATGAAACATATCGTCAAACGGCACTCAGAGAAGTCAAAGAAGAATCTGGTGCAACAGGCGACATTATCAAGTATGTCGGAAAAACACAATACACATTTAAGGGCGGTGAAGATACCGTGAATAAAACCGTGCATTGGTATTTGATGAGTACAAATTCTTTCTACTGTAAACCCCAAAGCGAGGAGTATTTCGCAGATGCAGGGTTTTATAAATTCCATGAGGCATATCATCTGCTCAAATTTAACGACGAACGCCAAATTTTGAAAAAAGCATACTACGAATATAGTGAAATGCGAAAAAACAAAGAATTTTTGAAAAAGAAATTTTTGCAAAACAAAATATGAAAAGGAGAGAAGAAAGATATGAAAAAGTATTTTGAAGAAAGACCCACTTTGGGAGATTTGAGAGAAAAAATTGTTATCTTAAGAAATGATGACGACAGAAAGAATATCTTTTTGATACTGGCTATTTTGACAGCTGTATTGGCTGTGGTTTCTTTGGGCGTTGTGTATTTGCTCAAAACAAAAATGCATGATGATTATGATGAAGATTGGGATTATGATTGGGACGACTTGGACGATGAATGTTGTGACGATGATTGCTGTTGCACAGACAGCGATGTAGACAGCTCTGTAAAAGTAGAACAGGTATAATTTCTGCATCTTGTAATGCAAAATGGGCTGATATGGGTGAGCATAGGACAATGATGTTTTCTTGTGTCAGCCTGTTTTTGAAATTTTGCGGGACGGGTGCGACAATTATGGGACGAAGCACGACCAAAGAGGTGGAAATATGAAAGATGAATTACAGTTGTTGCGGAAAATTATTCCTGATATGGCAGAAGAAATGGTCAAACGCTACCGCATTTTGAAAACAGTGAAATTACTGGAACCCTGTGGCAGAAGGCTTGTGGTGTTGTCTTTGGGTATGACAGAAAGAACTGTACGCAGTGAAATAGAAAAATTGAATGCACAAGGGCTTGTCAAAGTGTCAAAAACAGGTATGTCTGTTACAGAAGAAGGGATACTTGTGTTAGATGGTTTACATGAGTTGTTTGGAAATTTGACGGGTATGGCTGCTTTGGAAGAAAAAATCAAATCCATACTCGGTGCAAAACGTGTGATGCTTGCACAAGGGGATTGTGAAGAAAGTGATAGAACAGCAAAAGAAATGGCACATATGGGAGCAAGAGCTTTGCTGGATATTCTAAAACGAAATAGTCGTGTTGCCATTACAGGCGGTTCGACAATGGCAGCTTTGGTAGATGCAATTCCAGATATGGCAACAAAAAAAGCAGAAATGATATTGCCCGCAAGAGGGAGTATTGGTAGAAAACTGGAACTGCAAGCAGATACATTGGCTGCGAAAATAGCGGAAAAAATTGGGGCAGAATATCGTATGCTCCATTTACCTGATAATTTAAGTCCAAATGTGTTGGAAGAAATGAAAAGAGAGCCAGATGTTTTGGAGGCGATTGTAGAATTACAGCGTTTGGATATTTTGATGCTAGGTGTGGGCGATGCAATGGAAATGGCAGAAAAACGCCGCCTAGATGGTGTAGTAAAAGAAAAATTGAAAAAAGAAAAAGCAGTTGCAGAAGCCTGCGGATATTATTTTAATTATAAAGGAGAAGTGGTTTATGAAACCAATTCCGTTGGTGTGGATTTTTCAAAAGTGCATAACATTAAAAATGTTATTGTTTCCGCAGGTGGAAAGAAAAAAGCTGCTTGTTTGTTGGCTTTGAGCAAAAGTATGTCAAATGCAATTTTTGTGTTAGATGAAGGTGCAGCATTAGAAATGCTGCGGCTGATTGAACAATAATATAGATACAAAAAATGGAAAGGAGCATTTCTCGTGTTACAGAAAAAAACAGTAGATGATTTGCAAGTAAAAGGAAAGAAAGTTTTGGTTAGATGTGATTTTAATG
>JAHHTV010000077.1 GCA_020024395.1 Anaerotignum sp.
GGTATGATGCCTGAAATTCGCAGTGCGATGAAACAAATGTTTCGTTTTTTGGTGGAACATTGGAACCGTTGCGATGGGGGTAACAGAAATTGGAAAGATATACAAATTACATTGAATACAAGCGGCGTGACAGATGAATGGCAAGCAGTACAGATGATACAAGCGTCGAAAGGAATTGTGAGTGAAAAAACGTTGTTGGGGAAACACCCTTTTGTAGAAGATGTGAATTATGAAATGGAACAATTAAAGTTGGAGCGAAAGGAGAAAGTGACAGAAATATGAAAAAAGAATTGGAGCAATGGTTGGCAGATTTGGCAAAAAAACAACCAAAAATAGCAGAAGAAGCAGAAGCGTTTTTTGGGGAATGGGAAGAAGATAACAGAAAACTGACAGAACAAAAAACAATGGCAGAACAAGCACTACAACAAGCAAAATTGGTTGCAGCAGCAGAAAAAGCTGTTTTGGAGGCAGGCGGCAAAAATGCAAAAGCGATACTGGCTTTGGCAGATTGGGAAGATTTGAAACTGGATAAAAAAGGCAATGTACAAGGTCTGGATTTGGAAAGTATCAAAGAAGAAGCACCATATTTATTTAAGGAAAAAGAAGAAAAAATGGTGGGGACTGGTTTTCGAAAAACAAGTAGTAGAAAAAAAGAAAATGTTAGTGAAACATTTAAACAAGCATTGAGAAGATAAAGGGGGATTTTGAGAGATGAGTATCAATACATTGGAATATGCAGCGATTTTTATGAAAGAATTGGACAGCCAAATGGTGGAATGCTCTACCACAGGTTGGATGGAAGATAATGGTAGACAGGTGCAGTACAGCGGCGGTGCAGAAGTGAAAATTCCAAAAATGGAAATGAGTGGTTTGGGAAATTATGACAGAGATAGTGGTTTTGCAACTGGTAATGTGACGGTGAATTATGAAACAAAAAAAATGACACAAGATAGAGGTAGAGCATTTCAGGTGGATGCAATGGATGTAGATGAAACAAATTTTGCTGCGGTTGCAGGGAATGTGATGGGAGAATTTCAAAGAACAAAAGTAATTCCTGAAATTGACGCATATCGTTACAGCAAAATTGTGGAATTGGCAACAACAAAAAATAGAAAGAAAACATATGCACCTACAAAAGAAACCATACTGGAAACACTGCTGGCAGATTTGACAGAGGTGCGTGACAAAGTGGGCGATGGAGAAGATATTGTGATTACGATGTCAGCAAAAACAGCAGGTATGCTGGATTTGGCGAAAGGCAACACACAGATGATACAAAGTGGTGAGTTTTCACAAGGAAATGTGACATTGAAAGTGAAGGAAATCGATAATTGTCCAGTTATTCGTGTGCCTTCTGTGCGTTTTCAATCGAAATATGAATTTTATGATGGTGTGACAGGCGGCAAAGAAAGCGGCGGTTTTGTTGCGGCTGGTGATGCAAAGCAAATTAACTGGATTATTGCTGTGCGTCATGCACCGATTGCAGTTTCTAAAACAGATGTGACACGTATTTTTGACCCGATGACAAATCAAAATGCAAATGCATGGAAAATTGATTATAGAAAATATCACGATATTTGGATTACAGATAATGGTATGGAAGGGATTTTGGTAAGTGTGAACGATGGGGCGTGAGTTGTATGAATTTAGAAGAAATGATATTGCAACAAATGCAAAAACTGCGGCAAGAGGCGGAAGAAACCGCCCTTGCATTTGCAGCAAAAAGAAGTTTGGAAATGGCTTTGACATATTGTAACAAAAAAGCGTTGCCAGAAGATGTGGTTGGTGTGTGTGTGGAAATGGGATTGCAGTTATATGATGGCTGGCAAGGAGAAAATATACAAAAAATACAGACAGGCAATGTTGCTGTGACATTTACAGAACAACCAGAATTGCAAAAAAAATGGAAAGAAGAATTGCAGCGGTTTCGGGAGGTACATTGGTGATGGGAACATGGGAATGTGCAAAAAATGCAGTGCAAAAACGAATGACAGATAAATGCGTTTTTACAGAAATGGAAGAACAAACAACTGCATGGGGCGAAACAAAAATGATGCCAAAGGAACAAACAGAAACGATATGTAAAATGATACATATGAAACAGGATATGCAGAAAAATGGTTTGATTTGGGAAAACAGACAAAAAGCAGTGTTGTTATATCCTGTGGAAATGGATATACCAAAAGGCAGTTTGGCAAGTGTTGAAACAGAAAATGGTATGCGATATGAAGGGAAAATAGGCGAAAGTATAGCATTTGTTACACACAAAGAGGCAGACTGGAAACAAACTGAAGTGTTTGGGTGAAAAGAGGTGCAAAATGATGGAGATGGAACAAACAAGTATACAAAATTTGCTGAAACAAGCAGTTTGTAAAGTGTTACATCAGATGTTTGCGATACCTATTTACATGGAAGAAGTGCCACAAAAAGCAAAAGTGCCATGTTTTTGTGTGATGGTGAAAGAAACAAAAAAACAACCACTTTTGGGTAGACGGTTTTGGGTGGATAGTTGTATTTGTGTGGAATATCGAGCAGATGCAGAAAAACAGAAAATGGTTTCTGATGTGGGAGAACGATTGTATGATGTGCTTTGGTTTGTGGAAGATGTGGAACAGTTTCAAGGCAGAAATATGACACACAAACAAACAGAATATGGTTTGCAGTTTGAGGTGTGGTATGGATATGGTTAGGTATGGCAAGAAGATGATGTGTTGATGGGACATTTGGCTTACAAAGGAGGTACAGATTTTGCAGAAGAAAACAACATTTGAAAAAACACAATTTTTACAAAGTAAAACATGGGCGTATTCTCATGATTTGACAGATGCGGTGTTGGAGGACAACAAACAATATACAAAAGAAGAAGCAAAAGAAGCGATTGAAACATATTTGAACAGTAAACAAAAAGGAGGAATGTAATATGGCATTGGGTGGCGGTACATTTACAGTACAAAACAAAGTATTACCAGGGGCGTATATCAATTTTGTGTCAAGACCAAGAGCAATGGGTGCTTTGGGTGAAAGAGGGATTGTTTGCGTTGGTTTGGAGCTGGATTGGGGACAATCTGAAATGATGACAATAGAAGCAGGAGATTTTCAAACAAATGCAATGGAATGGTTTGGCTATGATTATACAGCGGAAAAATTGAAAAATGTGCGTGAGTTGTTTATGGGGGCAAAAACAGCAAAAATTTTCCGTTTGAATGGTGGTACAAAAGCAACTGCAACGATAGGAGCGTTGACTGTGACAGCGAAATATGGCGGTGTGCGTGGGAATGATATTCGTATGGTTGTGGCAAATGCAGTAGATGGTGAAGGAAAATTTGATGTGGCAACATGGATTGGCACAGAACAGGTAGATATACAAACGGTGGCAAAAGCAGAAGAATTGAAAGAAAATAAATTTGTGACATTTCGTGGGACAGGAGCTTTGACAGTAACAGCAGCAACACCACTAGCAAATGGGACAACAACATCACCTGATGGTAGTGCATATACGAAGTTTTTGGCAGCAGCAGAAGCAGAAACATTCCATGCGCTCGTATATGGTGGCACAGATGAAGTGACAAAAAAATTGTTCGTGAGTTTTACAAAAAGATTGCGTGAAGAAGAAGGGATTAAATTTGTAACAGTATTACATGATTATCCAAAAGCAGATTACGAAGGCATAGTTTCTGTGGGAACAGCAAAAGAGCTGGTGTACTGGGTTGGCGGTATGCAAGCAGGGGCTGCTGTGAATGAAAGTTTGACAAACAGAAAATATGATGGAGAATATGTGATTTCTGCAAAAGACAGCAAAAATAATTTCATCAAAGGGATAAGAGAAGGAAAATTCTTGTTTTATGATGATGGTGATGATGTGCGTGTATTACGTGATATTAATAGTTTTACATCATTTGTGGCAGAGAAAAATAGCGATTTTTCCTCTAATCGTGTGGTGCGTGTATTAGATGGTATTGCAAATGATGTGGCAAGAATATTTAGTCAATATTATTTGGGAAAACGTAGCAATAATGCTGATGGTAGAAATTTGTTTAAGGCAGAATTGATTGCATATCATGAACAGTTACAACAGATTGAAGCGATTGAAAACTTTAAGGCAGAAGACATTACAGTGATGCAAGGAAAAGAAAAACAAGATGTGGTTGTGTTTGAAGCGGTGCAGCCAACAGATGCAATGGAAAAATTGTATATGCAAGTGGAAGTAGTGTAAACAAAGGGGGATATATATGGGATATTTGAGAGCAAAAGATACCATAAATGGTGCATTGGGGACTTGTTATGCAAGAATTGATGGAGAACGTCATGAATTGATGCAAGTGAAAAATGTGACTGCAAAAGTCAAAAAAACAAAAACAGAAATTCCGATTTTGGGTTTGACAGGAAAACAACATAAAAGCGGTGGTTGGGAAGGTACAGGCAAAATGACGGTGTATTATGTGTCTAGTTTATTCCGTGAGGTGATGCTGCGATATATGAAAGAGGGAATTGATACCTATTTTGAATTGATGATAACAAATGAAGACCCAACAGGTGCAACTGGAAAACAAACAGTATTACTCAAAGATGTGAATATCAATGAAATGGTGTTGACAAAATTAGATGTTGACCAATTTTCATTGGAAGAAGAACTTTCTTTCACATTTAGCGATGCAGATTTGTTGGATAAATTTGATAAATTGTGATAAAAAGGAGGTAGGGGATGCAACAGGCGTTTTATAAACAACAGGCTATGCCTTTTAGAGAAAAAGAATATGACATTTCAAAACGGTTTCAAAAAGATGGGACACCATTATTATGGCGGTTGAAAGGAATGAGCCAGCTGGAAAATGAGGAGATTTGGAAAAAAAGCGGACAAAATCCAAAGCAATATGAAATGATGGTGTTGGCAGCGTCTGTGGTGTACCCTGATTTGAAACAAGCAGATTTACAAGACAGTTATCATGCCGTTGGTGCAGAAAATTTGCTTTCTAAAATGCTTTTGGCTGGAGAATGGGAAGTGTTGCAAGAAGCAGCAGAAGATGTGAACCGATAAGACAGGAGGGAGAATGTGTACCGATTTTATTTGAAACAAGGGCAAACACAATTTTTATTTCCTGTGACACCTGCAAAATTGGAAGTGAAAACGGATAATCATAACGAAACGGTTTCAATACTACATGTGGGAGAAGTGAATATTTTGAAAGGGAGAGGATTGGAGGAAATACGCTTTACAGCGTTATTTCCCAATCGCTCTTATGGCTTTGTGCAAACAGAAAATCAATGGAAAGCACCAAGCTATTATATACAAACATTGCGAACATTTCAAGAAGCAAAAATGCCAGTACAGTTGACGGTGTTTCGGCAGATTGCAGATGGTTCATTGCTGTTTTCTGATAACAAAGAAATGGTTTTGGAAGCGTGTACGATGACGGAAAAAGGCGGTGAGCAAGGGGATATTTGGGCGGATATTGTATTGAAAGAATACAGACGTTCTCAAAGCATTGCTTACAAGCCTTTGCCACAAAATGGCGGAAATGGCAATCAGGCAGTGCAACAAAATGTACAAAGACCAGCGAAAACACCAGACAAGACATATGAGATAAAAAAGGGCGACCGTCTGTGGAAAATTGCAAAAAAAGAATTGTGGGATGGCAGTAAATACAAAGAGATTGCCAAAAAAAATAATATTCAAAATCCATCGTTGATTTATCCTGGACAGATATTACAGCTGTAAGGGGGATTGGTATGGAGATAAAATTACTTTTGGAACATAACAAGACGATATATGATGCTACGCCAATAGTGCTGGAAGGTGTGCAGCTTATACAAAGTGTTTTGATGGAAGCTGGAAAATTGGTTTTTGCTGTGAAACGTGATGGCATTGTCAATTTTGTAGAAGGGGACAAGGTACAGTTTGCAGTGGATGGCATTGTGCGGTTTTGTGGTTTTGTGATGAAAAAAGAAAGAACAGATGCACAAATGATTACTGTGACAGCATATGATATGTTGTTTTATTTGGCAAAAAATAAAGGGACATATGTATATTGGGACAAATCGGCAAAAGATGTGGTGGCAATGATTGCTGGGGAATATGGTCTGCCAACAGGTACGTTGCAAGATACTGGTTGGAAGATACCACAAAGAATTGAACAGGGACAAACGCTTTTGGATGTGATACAGGCGGCATTGACATTGACAAAGTATGCAACAGGAAAAGAATATTTTTTGTTTGATAGTGGGGGATTGTTGGTACTGAAAGAAAGAAAAACAATGGTAACAGAGTATATGCTGCGATGTGATGGCAGTATACAAGGGTATTATTATGTAACAGATTTGACAAATGAAACATATAACGAAGTGCGATTATATCAGGCTGGCAGAAAAGAAGTAGAACATTTGGCTTGGGAAACAAAAAGAGAAGATAAAATAAAAGAATGGGGAAAGCTTGGATATTATGCACATGTGTCAGCTGCACTGAATGAAGCACAACTGAAAGAAATGGCAGAAAGTATATTGAAACAAAATGGAAATATACAGAAAACGCTGGTGGTGGATAACTGCAATGGGCATGCGTATATAACGGCTGGGCAGAGCATTTATTTGGAAATTCCAGATTTGGCAGAAATCGGAATTACAAAAACTGTTTTGGTGGAAAAAAGTGTACATATATTTCGAGAAGGTATGCATCAAACAAAACTATATATCAGAGTGGAGGAATAAAAAATGGGAGAAATGCATTGGTTTTTTCAAGAAAACAATCATTTGCCACAAAACCAAAAAATTTTTGTTTCTGAACGTTTTACAGAAAATGGACAAGCGATTGATTGGGAGATACGAGCGGTGTCTGCTGCTGAATTGCAAAAGTTAGAAGATGCAGATGGTGTGTGTGTAGCGGCAGTGGTGTTTCCAGATTTGAAAGAAAAAGGACTGTTGGAAAGTTATGAGGCAGATGATGCAACAATGCTTTTGAAAAAAATGCTCACACCAGTAGAGTATTACAGACTTTTGGCAGCAAGCAAAATATTGAATGGATATCAAGAACGAAAACAACAAATCAAAGAAAAAGCAAAAAACTGATTGTGGGGGGCGTAGATGAGGCGGATTATGCTTGCTACGCCCTCCGTCAATATGGTATTCGTCCGAAAGAATGGCTGAACATGGATTTGACAGAAAAGATGTTTGTT
>JAHHTV010000078.1 GCA_020024395.1 Anaerotignum sp.
ATTTCAAAGATAGGTAATTTTTGCCGTTTCTCGATTTCATGGTTTGTCTGCTTTTACACAGATAATGTTCTATGATATTTTCGCCTTCTCTTAACTCGTTGATATATTTCATGTTTTTCCTCTCTTTCTATACTACATCTTGTTATATTATATACCAAAAACAGTGTAAATACCAGTGTGACAGCAGTTTTTCCATCAAATACGCAACAGAAACACGACTTTTTTCGTCATATGATAACAACGTAACAAAAACGTAACGTACAATAAAGAGAATTTATGGTATCATGAACAAAAAAGGAGGTCATTACATGAAAACAAAACAAATACTATGCAGTACATTTGCTGCTTGTATAATGGTTACCGCAATCCCTTTTTCTACAAAAGCAGAAACATCCCCTATATGGAAATATGATTTTTCCACACAAACCACAGATGTCAGCGGAGAAGGCTTTACATGGAACGCAGACAGCAAAATTTTATCATTAGACGGTCTGTCTGTTATCATTCCAGAAGGTGTCAACGAAAACAGTGCTGCCATTCGTCTGCCCAAAGACAGCGTATTGTATTTGGATAATGACAGCGAAATTGTTGTAGAAAGTTATGGTTGCCATGCAGTATATGCTGATGGTGATTTGACAATCCGTGGCAATGGCGAACGATTGACACTTAAAACAACCGCTTCCAATGCAGACACTGTACATGTATATCGTGGCAACATTAACATTGAAGATGGTGTAACAATAGAATCATACCCTGGCGGCAGTGCATTATATGTGGACGAAGCAAGAGGCAATGATGGCGTTGTCAACATCACAGATACTGCAAAAGTGGAAATCTACGACCCTAACGACAATAATTTTTATGCTCGTGATTTACACACATTGGTTCGTATCATATATCGCAAACCAGATAAGCCATCTGACTCATGGTTGAATTTTGACGAAGCATACAAAAAAGATGATGAAATGGTACTTTTGACCAAAAAAACCACAAAAGAACCTGAAAAGCAAGAAACAGACGACCAAAACACAGAAAAACCCGAAACCGAAAAGCCTGAAACACAAAAACCTGAAACACCCAAAACACACAACTATACACTCAAAATCGGTGACACAGCCATATACAAAGATGAAAAACTGGTAGCACACAGCGACGCTGCACCTTATCTTTCTCAAAAAGGCTATACTATGTTACCTTTGCGTGCATTGTTGACCGTTTTTGAGCCTGATACCAAAATAGATTGGAAACCACAAACAAAAACTGCTACATTATATTTTGGCAAAAACAATGCTGTCATCACAGAAAACAGCGAAACCATGATTATAAATGGCGAACCTGTCAAAATGGCACAGCCTGCACAAACAAAAGACAAACGTTTTTTCCTTTCTTTGCGTGACTGGACAAAATTGATGGGTGTTTCTTCTGATACATTGCAATGGAACAGCACAGACAAAGAAGTCACATTGACTTATTAAAGCCTGCATAAAAAAGCCCTATCATTGGATAGGGCTTTTTTTATTGATTTTCGTCAGCAAGCAAATATTCTTCTACGATTGCAGCCGCATCTTCCATGCAGCCTGGGCAACTTCTCAATACAACGCCTGTCCCAACGCCTTTTAATTCGCTACACAATGTTGTTTGATTTTTTGCCGCAAATGCATCACTCATAGGTTTGAATGTATTGTAACAACTTATTTTACTTTTGGGATTATCCAGATTTGCATCAGACATTTTCAAGCCAACCAAATACGCCATTGCAGATACTGCACCACAAGTTGCCATAACGCCCATGCCTCTGCCAAAACATTCTACTGCACGAAATGCTTCTTTTTCATCTACACCATACAAATCACTATATGCACAGGCAACCGCTTGTGCACAGTTGTAACCTTTTTTTCGATTTTCTTCCACACGTTTCATTCTGTCTGTCATCATCTCATATCCTCTCTTTCTGAAAAATAAATATAGGAAAACAGGATACCTAAAAAGGTATCCTGCAAAAATGTTTGTTTTGAATTATAAACCATTTACCAGTCTTGTCAAAGAAGATTTTTTTCTAGCTGCTGCATTTTTGTGGAAAATACCTTTGCCATATGCTCTATCAATTGCAGATACTGCACCTGTCAATGCAACGCCTGCTGCTTCTTTGTCACCAGCGTTTACAGCAACGATAACTTTTTTCATTGCTGTTTTCACTTGAGATTTAATCATTTTGTTTCTCAGAGTTTTTTTGTTGATTACTTTAATTCTTTTTTTTGCAGATTTAATATTAGCCAATTTGTTTTCCTCCTAAAAATAAATACTTTTTTTGTGGTTTTCCGATATTTGGGGAATATCGCTTTTTCTACTTCTACATTAACCACGTCTGACACGGTTTCAAGCAATTTTATTTTTTTGAAATTGCCTGCGGTTAATTCAACACCATATATTCTAACCGATGAAACCGTATAAGTCAATGCATAACTTTCAAATCGACGGAAAAAATAAGGGAAAATACAGGAAGACGGTGACAGATATGAAACAAAATGTACAAAAACAACAAAAATCATTCTCTGTTCGTACCGATTTGGCAATCGAAGCAAGAGAATTGGCACAACAAAATACCACATCACAGAACACACTCGATGGTGTTTCTGTATCCACACAACAAACCGAACATTACACCATGACCACTGTGCATATTTTGAATGAAACAGGCAGTGAAACCATGGGCAAGCCACAAGGCACCTATATCACCATAGAGTCCGCAGGATTAAAAGAAAATGACACATTTTGTCACGAAGCCATCACAAATGCCATGGCGAAAGCATTGTCGGATTTAGCAGAGCCAAAAGAAAATGCGGTTGTTTTGGTTGTGGGGCTTGGCAACTGGAACATCACCCCTGATGCACTTGGGCCAAAAGTTGTTTCCAAAGTTCTTGTCACAAGACATTTGAAAGATACACTCCCACCACAAATCACAGAAAAAATGCGTCCTGTCGCAGCAGTCAGCCCGGGCGTTATGGGTATTACAGGTATTGAAACAGGTGAAATTGTCAAAGGCATTGCCGAAAAACTCAAACCCGACTTAGTCATTGCCATTGATGCACTTGCCGCACGCAAAACCAGCCGTATCAATGCCGCCATACAGCTTTCTGACACAGGCATTGCCCCAGGGGCAGGCATTGGCAACAAAAGAAAACTGCTTAGCAAAGAAACACTTGGCGTACCTGTGATTGCTGTGGGCGTGCCAACAGTTGTCGATGCTGCAACGCTTGTCAATGATACCATGGACAAAATGCTTTGTGCCATGCGGGAACAAACAAAACAAACAAACCCTTTTTACCAAATGCTGACCGATATGGAAACAGAAGAAAAATATACACTCATATCAGAACTACTCAATCCTTATGCAGAAAATATGTTTGTGACACCCAAAGAAGTCGATGCAGTCATAGAGCGACTTTCCCGTATCATTGCAAATGCCATAAATGTTTCTTTGCAACCACAAATTTCATTAGAAGATATGAACCGCTACACAGCTTATTGATAACATTTTTTATGGAACATTTTGCTATACAAATACGTCTATCATCATAAATGCATAAAAGCCTGATTTCCACCCCTTTCCAAGTGCAGAAATCAGGCGTATTTCTTGCAAAACCACATATTTTGTAGTATAATGGCTCACAAAGTTACATAATACTTACAAAAATAATAACAAATGATATAAAGGGGTCATAGTATGGAACAATTTACAATCATATTGATGGAAAAAGAACAAGAAACCGGTTTTTTGACAAAAGAACGTGGTACTTACACCGTCACAGGCAATGAAGCAGACCTACAACAGATTTATGTCACCGATACCCCCGATGGCACACAAATACATATCAAACTGACTTGTGACAAAGAAACTGACGATTGGGAATATGAAGCCATTTTTGATTATTATGATACAGATGTGTTGTTGCCATATGCGACAACCATTGTAGAAGAAGACGAACATTTCAATCCTGTATGGGCATTGACATTGCCTTTTTCTGAAAACCAATCAGAAATGGAAGAAATATTGACCAACATTTTGCAAACACATCATACAGAACTACAATCTGTATATGATGCCATTGCAGACAAAAAGGGTGATTATATTGAACAATAACCATTTTGGAAAGTGTATGATATTTCTTTTTTGTATTGTGGTTTGCTTTTTGGTAGGTTGTCAAAATCAAACGACACCCCCACCAACAACAACCACAACTGAAAATCCTGTCATACCACAAAATACAGATACTGTGAAAACACAACCACCGCAAGTATTGGAACCTGTGGCACAAACACCACAGCCTGTGCCATCCACAGTACCACCTTTGGCACCTCCCATACAACAATCTTTTACATATCTGCAAAAAAAACCAATACCAGAAACACAAAATCCAACCACACAAAAACCAGAGCCAATTACCGAAAACAAACTGTTTTGGCAGAGCGAAAATACCATGCAATGGAACAATCTAAAAGCCGTTGCCACAGCCGCACAACATGCGTATGACGATTTGGGTAAAAATTTTAGTTGGATTTCCAAAAATGGCAAACTTTATGCCTATTATGCACAAAAAATCATTACCACAGATGATTTAGTTTCTGCGGGTTATTTGGAAAGTGGTTTACAATCTTCCAATTATGAAATTTTGTTGCTCAATGGCAAAGATGTCATGTATTATCCTGGTGCAGAAGTACCGCCCGAAAGCATGAAATTTTGTATTTTTGTTGCATACCATCAATCGGATGGTAGTTATCTTTTGGGTACTACCGCAGGCAAAGCTGGGATATTGTCTTCCGCTAGCTATAACGGCTTAATGAACCGTTACAATCAAAACCACAATATCATCGGCAAACTTTCCTCTACTTCTGCGGAATATAGTCGTATTCTAAATTTTGTTGGTTTGTATGAGGGAAAATTGGAAGATTATTTTGTCAGAGAAATTTGCAAAGACGATATGTATGCAGTTGTCACATTTTCAAACAGACAAAATACCGCAAACATCAAACAATACATTTTACGCAATGACAACAACTTTTGGGAAGTGGTATATACCAATTTACAAAATATATATGCTCCCATTACCAGTGTCAACCAAGCATTGCCTGATTTCAATTTGGCACTTTTACCTGATTTCAATTTGGCATCTTGGAAAAGTTCTCTCAAAAAAAGCGACAATACACTCACAGCCGCTTTGGTTTCCAAAAAAATCATCACTGATGAAAACCAAATATTTTATCAATGTGGTACATCGGATTATTTTTACATCGTATTGACAAATGGTTCTCGATATGTTGCCTATTACATAGAAGGGGCATGGCAAATCACCCATGTCAACAGCGATTATGAAGCAAAGAATTTTATTGCCCAAAGAACAGGTGCAGATTACGGATTTTTGATACTGGACGATTAAGCGAAAACGAGGCGATATTTTTATGACAAAAACAAATGCAATGCGGCTGCTTGACAAAGCAGGCATTGCTTATCAAACAGTGAATTATACTTATGAAGATACAGAACATTCTGGATTACACGCCGCAAAAGCTGTTGGCATACCACCAGAACAAGTATTCAAAACATTGGTTGTGCGTGGCGACAAAACAGGCATTTTTGTTTGTTGTATTCCCGTTGACCGTGAATTAGATTTGAAAAAAGTAGCCACATTATCCAAAAACAAAAAGGTGGAAATGACACATGTCAAAGAATTGCTCAATTTGACAGGCTATATACGGGGCGGTTGTTCCCCTGTTGGCATGAAAAAAAAATATCCCACATGGATAGACGAAACCGCAATGCTTTATGATACCATTGCCGTCAGTGCAGGGTTAAGAGGACAGCAGTTGATACTCTCCCCTGTGGATTTGGTGGGATTTCTTTCTGCACAATCAGGCGATTTGACCACAGAATTACATATTTGATATCAAAAAACCACTTGATATACTCAAGTGGTTTTTTTCTGATTATAAATATAAACCATTTTCTTTTTTTACGGAACAAGCAGTTTGCAAACGTTCTGTCAGCATATCCAATACAGGTACAGGAATACTTCTTGCTTTTTCTGGACAGATGGCAATACAACCCATACAGGAAATACATTTTTGTTTGTCTGTGGTGTTTGGTTTGTCTTTGGGAATTGCCCCTGTTGGACAGTGGTCTGCACAAATACCGCACCCCTGACAACCATCATCACACACAGGTACAAGCCCTGAACTATGATATGTTATATATGGTCTGTTTCCTGTTATTTTTGTTGTTGGCTCTATGGATGTTTCCATTTTTGTTTTGATTTGTTTTCCAAATACGCATAACTGTTTACAATCTTCTGTTGTGGGGCGGTCTTTGCCAAAACAATGCACAATGGAATGTTCTGTGACAGCAGAAATACCTGCCACAACCACAAAACCTTGTTTTTGCAAAATATCCTGCAATTCTAGCAATGTGTCATCAAATGCTCTGTTCCCATATGTCACAACTGCAATGGCAGGCGTATAATTGCCGTGAAATTTTTGCAAACGTTGTACGGCTGTTTCTGGCACTCTGCCGCCAAATGCAGGCACACCCACAATCAAAATTTCTTGCTCTGTCATATCATAACTTTGTGTTGCCAATGCAAATGGTGTCATATCAATTTCTTTTTTGTGTACACCTTCCCATGCTTGCCCAACACTACACACTGCTTTTTGTGTTGTACCACAAGGGCTAAAATAAGCCTGTAAAATTTGTTTGTATTCCATAATATTCTCCCTCTTTTCATTCAAATTACATTTATCATACACCTTTTTTCTTTGTCCTACAATCAAAAACATATCGTCAATATATGTATTCTATGGTATAATTGAGT
>JAHHTV010000079.1 GCA_020024395.1 Anaerotignum sp.
GGCAGGTGTTTCGGTTCTGGTATCTCGTATGAATGGGGAAACCGATATTTTAGATGCATTGATTATCGTAGGGATTGTGGTATTGAATGCAATACTAGGATTGATACAGGAAAACAAAGCAGAAAAAGCATTGGAAGCATTGCAAAAAATGGCAGCCCCTCACGCAAAAGTATTGCGAAATGGACAAGCAAAAGAAATTGCAACAACTGAAGTGGTAAAAGGGGATATTTTACTTTTGGAGGCAGGGGATTATATTTGTGCCGATGGCAGAATATTGGAAAGTTATAGTCTGAAAACAGAAGAAAGTGCTGTAACAGGGGAAGCAATGGCAGTGGAAAAAGAACATAACACTTGCTATGATGCAAAAACACCTTTGGGTGACCGCAAAAATATGGTGCTTTCTGGTGGGTATGTGCTGTATGGAAAAGGGAAAGTATTGGTAACTGCGACGGGTATGGATACAGAAATGGGGCGTATTGCAAAAATGTTGTCAAATACAAAAAGTAATGAAACACCTTTGCAAAAAAAATTGGAAAAAACAGGAAAACAATTGGGCATTGGTGCGTTAATTGTTTGTGCAGTGATATTTGTGATGGGGATATTGCAACACAAACCACCATTTTCTATGTTTATGACAGCGGTTAGTTTGGCTGTTGCAGCAATTCCAGAGGGTTTGCCTGCCATTGTAACGATTGTGCTTGCCATTGGTACACAAAGAATGTCTGCAAAAAATACCATTGTCAGACGTTTGCCAGCAGTGGAAACATTGGGTGGCGCAACGGTTATTTGCTCTGACAAAACAGGGACTTTGACACAAAATAAAATGCAGGTTGTACAGTTGGCAGACAGTAGTCATACAGAAGTCAAAAACAAAACCATAAAAGAAACGATACAACATTTATTTGCACTTTGTAATGATTGCAACATGAGAAATGGCAATTTGACAGGAGAACCAACAGAAAAAGCATTGGCAGAATGTGCAGCAACTGGTGGCATTGATTTTACAACATTGCGAAAAGAAATGCCTCGTGTGGGAGAAATTCCATTTTCATCAGAACGTAAACGCATGACAACAATACATAAAACAGATGATGGGTGGATTTCTGTGACAAAGGGGGCACCGGATATTTTATTGGAACAATGTAGTTTTTGTTTGGAGGAAAACGGGCAAAGCCATTTTGACCATGCAAAAAAAAGCAAAGTGCGTATGATAAACGGAGAAATGGCAGGAAATGCTTTGCGTGTGGTGGCAGTGGCATTTCGACAATGGGAAAAGCAACCTCCCATAGAAGCCGATATTTTGGAAAAAGATTTGATATTTGCAGGTATGGCAGGTATGGTAGACCCTCCACGTCCGACGGTTCGAGAGTCTGTGCGATTGTGCAAAAAAGCAGGTATTCGCCCTGTGATGATTACAGGCGACCATGTGTTGACAGCAAAAGCCATTGCAAAAGAATTGGGGATTTATGATGTCAATGATTTGGCAATCACAGGAGCAGAGTTGGAAAAAATGGACGATGCAACATTGCAAGAAAATGCAAAAAAATGTACTGTGTTTGCAAGGGTTGCACCAGAGCATAAAGTCCGTATTGTAAAGGCATATCAAAAAAATGGAAATGTTGTGGCAATGACTGGGGATGGTATCAATGATGCCCCTGCATTAAAAGCGGCAGATATTGGCTGTGCGATGGGGAAAAGCGGCACAGAAGTTGCAAAAGGGGCATCGGATTTGATATTGACAGATGATAATTTTGCAACCATTGTTTCAGCAGTCAAAGAAGGCAGAGGAATTTACGATAATATCAGAAAAGCAGTACATTTTTTGCTTTCCAGTAACATTGGGGAGATATTGACGATATTTGCGGCAATGGTTTTTGGATGGGCGGCACCATTATTGCCGATACATTTGCTGTGGGTGAATTTGGTGACAGATTCTTTGCCTGCCATAGCACTTGGTATGGAGCCAACAGAAAGAGATGTTATGGAACGTATGCCAAGAAAAAATGGTGGTAGTTTGTTTGATGGTGGTATGGGCGTACAAATTGTGTTAGAAGGTATCATGATTGGTATGTTGGCATTATTGGCGTTTGGTATGGGACATATTTATTTTGACAAACAAGGAGAATATGGCATTGGGCGTACCATGGCATTCGCAGTGCTTTCTCTTTCACAGTTGATACACGCTTTTAATATGCGGTCAGAACATTCTTTGAGCCGTTTGCCAATTTTTTCTAATTTATGGTTGATTGGGGCGTTGGTGGTTGGTGTGCTATTGCAAACTTCTGTGGTCATGATACCATTTTTGGCAGAGATATTCAAAGTTGTACCATTAAACAATGTACAATGGTTATTGGTTGCAGGATTATCCATTGCACCATTACCCATTGTGGAATTGGAAAAAGTGTTGCGTCAGAAACAAAAAAACGTATGATATTTTTTGTAAAATAAAATAGTATTTTTTTTGATAAAAAAGCCTCTTGATGAAGAAAGGGGCTTTTCTCTTGCTTTATTTCGTGATATAATTTGAATATTAGGGCAAAATGTCCTTTGTTGAATGAATTTGGAAGGTGAATATTGTTTATGGATAAATTGATTGTGCAAGGACAGAAACGACTGGTTGGTGAAGTTACCATCAGTGGTGCAAAAAATGCGGCGGTAGCTGTCATTCCTGCAGCGATTATGGCAGATGGGGTGAGTGTATTAGAAAATCTGCCTTGTATTGAAGATGTGGCTTGTCTTTGCCATACTATTGAAAAATTGGGTGGGGTTTGTACATATACAGACCGCCATACATTAAAAATTGATTGTAACAATGGTATTGATTATCGTGCAAGTTTTGAAGAAGTACAAAAAATTAGAGCATCTTATTATTTTTTGGGTGCATTATTGGCAAGATACAAAAAAGCAGAAGTTGCTTTGCCAGGGGGGTGCAACTTTGGTACAAGACCGATTGATTTGCACTTAAAAGGCTTTCGTGCATTGGGTGCAACCGTAGAAGAAAAAAATGGCATGGTGTGTGCATATGCAGATAAATTGGTGGGAACATCTATTTATATGGACCAAGTCAGCGTAGGTGCAACCATCAATATTATGTTGGCAGCAACCATGGCGGAGGGTATTACAACCATTGAAAATGCTGCAAAAGAACCACACGTTGTGGATACAGCAAACTATTTGAATATGATGGGAGCAAACATCAAAGGTGCTGGTACAGATATTATTCGTATCAAAGGTGTGGAAAAATTGCATGGGGCACAATATGCCATCATTCCTGACCAGATTGAAGCAGGTACATATATGATTGCAGCGGCAATCACAGGTGGAGATGTTTTGGTGAGAAATATTATTCCAAAACATATGGACTCTTTGACAGCAAAGTTAGATGAAATGAATGTGACCATTGAAGAACATGATGACTCCATTCGTGTTACAGCAAATCGTCCTTTGCGTTGTGCCAATGTCAAAACAATGAGTTATCCAGGGTTTCCAACAGATTTGCAGCCACAAATGACAACATTGTTGATGGTGTGTAATGGCAATAGCGTCATTACAGAAAATGTGTGGGACAATCGCTATCAATACATTGATGAATTGCGTAAAATGGGCGCAAAAGTCAAAATTGATGGTAGAAAAGCTTGTATTGAAGGTGTACCACAGTTTTATGGTGCAGAAGTGAAAGCAACAGACCTGCGTGCAGGTGCAGCGATGATATTGGCAGCATTGGCGGCAGAGGGTGAAAGTGTCATCAATGGCGTAAAATACATTGACAGAGGGTATGAAGATGTCGAATATAAACTCAATGCTTTGGGTGCAGATATTACCAGAGTAAAACAATAATATAACATCGTAAGAGGGTGGTCTTACATAAGAACAAAGGCTTTCTTTGACTTTCTTGTGGAAGTCCACTTTTTTACGGTTGTTTTATCAAAAAAGAGGAGGTGGAGAATTGGAATTTTATACCATTGCAAGTGGAAGCAGCGGCAATAGCACATATATTGGTTCTCAACATACACGAATACTGATTGATGCAGGGGTAAGCGGAAAAAGAATTACAGACAGTTTGGAAAGTTTGGGTTTGCAGGGGGAACAGATAGACGCTTTGTTTATCACACATGAACATACAGACCATATCAAAGGTGCTGGTGTATTTTCACGGAAATTTCATGTGCCGATATATGCAACAGAAGAAACTTGGCACAATATGGAGAGCAGTTTGGGTAAAATTGCACCACATAACAAACGTTTTGTATATCCTGATGAAATGTGCATCATCAATGATTTGTGTATCCGTCCTTTTTCCATTCCACATGATACACCAAATCCTGTGGGATATAGTGTATTTGCAGAGCAGAAGAAAGTAACTGTAGCAACGGATATTGGACATATCACAGAAAATTTGAAAGAAAATATCACAGACAGTGATGTTTTGCTTTTGGAAGCAAATCATGATGAACGGTTGGTAGAACAAGGAAAATATCCATGGTCTTTGAAACAGCGGATATTGGGAGAAAATGGGCATTTGTCAAATAAAAATGCAGGCAAGTTATTGACAGAAATTTTGACAGGAAAAACGCAATATATTTTTTTGGGACATTTGAGCCAAGAAAACAATCGCCCATATTTGGCATATGAAACGGTGCAAGATATATTGGAACAAAATCAAATCAAATTGGGTGGCAGATTGAAAATGGATATGGCAGCAAGATATTCCAATGGTGTGAAAGTAGAGATATAAAAAAGGGGATAGATATGCGAATTATGGTTGTTTGTGTAGGAAAGTTGAAAGAAAAATATTGGAAAGATGCCATAGCAGAATATAGCAAACGTTTGCGTAGATACCATAAATTGGATATTATAGAACTGGCAGACGAAAAAACGCCAGAAACCATGAGTGAAGCACAAGAGCAAGAAGTGAAAAAAAAAGAAGGCGAAAGAATATTAAAAGCCATAAAAGAAGATGCTTTTGTTGTGGCACTTGCCATAGAGGGAAAAGCACTTAGTTCGGAAGAATTGGCAGATTTTATGGAAAAAAAGGCGGTTTCTGGTGTCAGTCATATTGCGTTTGTGATTGGTGGTTCTTTGGGGTTGTCGAAAGATGTGATGCAACGTGCAGATGATGCATTGAGTTTTTCTAAAATGACATTTCCACATCAAATGATGCGTGTGATATTATTGGAGCAGATTTATAGAGCAGAGCGTATCAATAGAGGAGAACCATATCATAAATGAAATAAAAAAAGGGACAATGTCCCTTTTTTTATTTCAAAAAGTTTTCGCCGATTTGATACACATCGCCCGCACCGATTGTCATAATCAAATCACCAGATTGACAATTTGCTTTCAAATACTGTGTAATGGCAGTAAAATCACCAACATAATGTGCAGATATACCATTTTGTGCAATACTTGTGGCAAGTTGTTGGCTGTTGACTGTGCCGTCATCGGTTTCTCTGGCAGCAAATATATCTGCGACAATGACTTCGTCAGCGTTTGCAAATGATTGGGTAAATTCGTCAAACAAAAAACGTGTGCGAGAATAGGTGTGTGGCTGAAATACACACCATGTTTTATTATGTTTGACATTTTGTGCAGCAGAAAGTGCAGCTTTGATTTCTGTGGGGTGATGGGCATAGTCATCAATAACAATGATGCCATCTTTTTCCCCTTTGTATTGAAAACGGCGTTGTGTGCCTGTGTAATGCTGCAAACCGTCGATACAATGTTGTGCAGAAATACCCAAAAATGCAGATGCAGCAATGGCAGCCAGTGCATTTGTGATGTTGTGTTCCCCTGGAATATGCAAAGAAACAGTGGCAAAGAATGTGCCTTTGTGGTAGACATCAAAACTGTTTTTGCCATCAGATGTATGCACAATATTTTTTGCTGTCCAATCAGACTGTTCTGTCAATCCAAATGTTTCCACAATACAATCCAAATTTGCAGTCAGTTCGTTTCTGTTTTCGATGCCATCATAAATGACCAACATACCATTTTTGGGAATGCGTTTTGCAAAAGCATGGAAAGAACGACGAATGTGTGCTAATGATTTGAAATAATCCAGATGGTCACTTTCCACATTTAATATGATACCAACATAAGGGGAAAACTGCAAAAAGCTATCAAAATATTCACAGGCTTCTGCCACAAAATAAGGAGAATTTCCGATTTTTAAATTGCTTTGTATAGTGGGCAACATGCCGCCAACGGTAATGGTTGGGTCTGCATTTGCAGCAAGCAATATTTCTGATACCATAGATGTGGTTGTTGTTTTGCCATGTGTGCCAGAAACAGCAACGGATTTTTCATAATCTGCCATAATTTGCCCAAGTAGTTTGGCTCTGTCTATGATTTTGATATTTTTTGCTTTTGCAGTTTTTAATTCAGGATTATCGTCATGTATGGCGGCAGTGTATACCACCATCGTAATATCATCTGTAATATTTTCAGCACGGTGTCCAAAATTGATATGAATACCAAGTTGTTGCAAATGTTTTGTGACAGCACTTTCTTTAACATCTGTGCCAGATACCACAAATCCTCTATGACAGAGAATTTCTGCAAGCCCTGACATACTAATGCCACCAATGCCAATAAAATAAATATGTTCTTTTTGTTTTGTCATGGTTTTACCACCTTCTATTATCATGATTTTATAGAATGTTCATTGTTTTTGGTTTTCATTATAGTACAGCAGAAAGGGAATGGCAATTCTTACGGTTATTTTTTCTATATTTTATACAGTTTTTTTATTTTCTATCACAAAAATATCGGTAATTGTGAAATGGTTTCCATCAAAATATTATATGCGTTGGAGAAAAATCATAAAAAATCATATTTTAGAGGTGTTTCT
>JAHHTV010000008.1 GCA_020024395.1 Anaerotignum sp.
TGACAGTGTCCGCATTTGATGAAATCACAAAATCAACTCCTGAAAAATCTTTGGTCATTCATCTGAAAAAGAATTCAGGCAGAAACAACCAGGGTAAAATTACAGTACGTCACAAAGGCGGCGGTTCTGCAATCAAATACAGACTGGTTGACTTCAAACGTAACAAAGATGGTATTCCTGCAACTGTAAAAGCAATCGAATACGATCCAAACAGAACAGCAAATATTGCACTGATTGCATATGTTGATGGTACAAAATCTTATATTTTGGCTCCTGTTGGTTTGCATGTTGGCGACCAAGTCATGAACGGACCTGAAGCAGAAGTGAAATTGGGTAACACATTGCCTATGAGCAAAATCCCTGTTGGTGCAAGTATTCATAACATCGAAATGAAACCTGGTAAAGGTGGTCAGTTGGTTCGTTCTGCTGGTAACGTTGCACAGCTGATGGCAAAAGAAGGTAAATATGCTACAGTAAAATTGCCTTCTGGCGAAATGAGAATGTTGCCTATTGAATGCAGAGCAACCATTGGTCAAGTTGGTAACATCGACCACGAATTGGTTCACATTGGTAAAGCAGGTAGAAAACGTCACATGGGTATCAGACCTACTGTAAGAGGTTCTGTAATGAACCCGAACGATCACCCTCACGGTGGTGGTGAAGGTAGAGCACCTATCGGTCGTCCATCTCCTATGACACCTTGGGGCAAACCTGCAATGGGCTACAAAACAAGAAACAAACACAAAGCTTCCAACAAATATATCGTTCGTCGTAGAAACGGCTAATGGATTTAGATGTGCAGCATAGCACAGAACACGCAATAAGGAGGATAAGATAATGAGCAGATCACTCAAAAAGGGACCTTTCGCTGATGACCATCTGTTGAAAAAAATTGATGCAATGAACGCAGCAGGCGAAAAGAACGTAATCAAAACATGGTCTCGTCGTTCCACAATCTACCCCGATATGATTGGTCATACGATTGCGGTTTATGACGGTAGAAGACACGTTCCCGTATATATCACAGAAGACATGGTAGGACATAAACTGGGCGAATTTGCATTGACAAGAAGCTACAGAGGTCATGGCAAAGACGCAGAAAAGAAATCCAGAGTTCGCTAATAGAGTTTGATAGGAAAGGAGGTTTCGTTCATGGCAAAAGGTCATAGAAGTAAAGCCAAAAGAGAAAGAAACATAGCAACACAAGAAAAAAGACCCCACGCTTCTGCAAAATACGTTGGTATTCCTGCAACAAAAGCAAAAATTGTTTTAGACCAGATTAAAGGCAAAGACGTTGTAACAGCAGCAGCGATGTTGAATTATTCCCCCAGATATGCGGCTGAAATCATTGCAAAAGTTCTGAAATCCGCAATGGCAAACGCAGAAAACAACTTGGGTATGGACGTGAGCAAATTGTATATAGAAGAGGTAAGTGCAGACCAAGGGCCTACAATGAAAAGAATTCGCCCAAGAGCACAGGGTAGAGCTTACCGCATTTTGAAAAGAAGTTGCCACATTTCCATCATTCTCAATGAGAGATAAGGAGGTACAAAATGGGACAGAAAGTAAATCCGCATGGATTAAGAGTCGGTATCATCAAAGACTGGGATACAAAATGGTATGCTGAAAAAGACTTTGCTGATAACCTGATTGAAGACGTAAAAATTAGAAAATTTATCAAAAAGAAACTGTACGCTGCTGGCGTTTCCAAAATCGGTATTGAAAGAACAGCTGGTAGAGTAAAGATTAGTGTATATACAGCAAAACCTGGTATCGTTATCGGTAAAAACGGTCAAGCAATCGAAGAATTGAAAGGCCAAATTCAGAAAATGAGCTCTCACAAAGTTGCAATCAACATTGAAGAAATCAAAAGACCTGAATTGGATTCTCAGTTGGTTGCTGAAAACATTGCATTGCAGTTGGAAAACCGTGTGACATTCCGTCGTGCAATGAAACAGGCTATGGGCAGAACAATGAAATTTGGTGCAAAAGGTATCAAAACAGCAGTAAGCGGCCGTTTGGGCGGTGCGGATATTGCTCGTACAGAAAGCTATCATGAAGGTACTATTCCTTTGCAGACACTGCGTGCAGACATTGATTACGGCTTTGCAGAAGCTGATACAACATACGGCAAACTGGGCGTAAAAGTTTGGATTTATAAAGGTGAGGTACTTCCTGTAAAAGCAGCAAAAAAGGAAGGAGGCGCTAAGTAATTATGTTAATGCCTAAAAGAGTGAAACATCGTAAACAACAAAGAGGTAAAATGAGAGGCCGTGCTTACAGAGGCAACAAAGTTACTTACGGCGAATTCGGTATTATGGCTATGGAGCCTACTTGGATTACCTCCAACCAGATTGAAGCAGCTCGTGTTGCGATGACAAGACATATCAAACGTGGCGGTGATGTTTGGATTAAAATTTTCCCTGACAAACCTGTATCCGCAAAACCTATCGGTACTCGTATGGGTTCCGGTAAAGGTGCTCCCGAATATTGGGTAGCAGTTGTAAAACCAGGCAGAGTTATGTTTGAAATCGGTGGCGTTGCAGAAGAAACAGCAAGAGAAGCATTGAGATTGGCAATTCACAAACTGCCTATCAAATGTAAAATCGTTTCCAAAGCAGAAGCAGCAGAAATGGCAGGTGATCATCAGTGAAAACAAAAGGTTATGTAAACGAATTGATGGGTAAAACTGCAGATGAATTACAGAAGGACCTTGTTTCCGCTAAAAAAGAATTGTTCAACCTGAGATTCCAAAATGCAACAAATCAGTTGGATAATACAGCAAGAATTAAGGAAGTTCGCAAAAACATTGCAAGAATCCAGACAATTATGACAAAAAAAGCAAGAGAAGCAAAATAATAGATACGGTTTAGCGAAAGGAGGCACACGACGTGGAAGAAAGAAATCTTCGTAAGACCAGAGTGGGCAAAGTAGTCAGCGACAAAATGGATAAAACAATCGTTGTTGCTGTAGAAGATAAAGTAAAACATCCCTTGTATGGTAAAATCGTAAACAGAACTTACAAGCTGAAAGCACATGACGAAAACAATGAATGTGGCATCGGCGACCGTGTAAAAGTTATGGAAACAAGACCTCTGTCCAAAGACAAGAGATGGAGACTTGTAAGCATTATCGAAAAAGCAAAATAATCCTGCAGAGAGGAGGAAATTACATGGTTCAGCAAGAAACCAGATTGAAAGTAGCAGACAATTCAGGAGCAAAAGAACTCCTTTGTATCAGAGTGCTGGGTGGTTCCACCAGAAGATATGCAGGAGTTGGCGATATTATCGTAGCTGCGGTTAAAGACGCAACACCCGGCGGTGTTGTTAAAAAAGGTGACGTTGTAAAAGCAGTTGTAGTTAGAACTGTACACCCTGTAGGCAGAGCAGACGGCAGCTATATCAGATTTGACGAAAATGCAGCAGTTATTATCAAAGAAGATAAAAACCCTAGAGGTACTCGTATCTTTGGGCCTGTTGCAAGAGAGCTGAGAGAGAAACAGTTCATGAAAATTCTTTCTCTGGCACCAGAAGTATTATAAGGAGGTGTGCTAGGTGGCGAATATGAGATTAAAAACAGGTGACAAAGTTGTTGTCATTGCTGGTAAAGATAAAGGCAAAGAAGGCAAAATCCTTCATGTAGACAGAAAAAATAACCGTGTGATTGTGGAAGGCGTGAACATGGTTTCCAAACACACAAAACCTTCTATGCAGCACCAACAAGGTGGTATTGTGAAAAAAGAAGGTTCTATCCACGCTTCCAACGTAATGTATCTGCACAACGGCAAAGCAACACGCTTGGGTGCTATGATAAAAGACGGTAAAAAAGTGAGAATAGCGAAAAAAACAGGTGAAGTAATCGACTAATCCCTGTGAAAGGAGGTAAACAATGAGCAGATTAAGAGATTTCTACAATACAGAAGTTATTGATGAAATGACCAAAAAGTTTTCATATAAAAACAAGCTGGCTGTACCCAAAATTGAAAAAATCATCATCAATATGGGTGTTGGTGAAGCAAGAGAAAATGCAAAAGTGCTGGATGGTGCAGTAAGAGACATGGCAATTATTGCTGGTCAGAAACCTCTGGTAACAAAAGCAAAAAAATCCGTTGCAAACTTCAAACTGCGTGAAGGTATGAACATCGGCTGTAAAGTAACATTGAGAGGCGACAGAATGTATGAATTCGCTGACAGACTGATTAACATTGCACTGCCTCGTGTACGTGACTTCCGTGGTGTAAAAGCAAACAGCTTTGATGGCAGAGGTAACTACACAATGGGTATTAAAGAACAACTGATTTTCCCTGAAATCGAATATGATAAAGTGGATAAAATCAGAGGTATGGATATTGTTTTTGTTACAACAGCAAAAACAGACGAAGAAGCAAGAGAATTACTGAGATTGTTCGGTATGCCATTCGCAAAATAATAAGGGAGGGACAAAAATGGCTAAAACATCTATGGTTGTAAAGCAGCAGAGAAAACCAAAATTCTCTACAAGAGCTTACACACGTTGCAGAGTGTGCGGTAGACCACACGCTGTGCTGAGAAAATATGGAATTTGCCGTATTTGCTTCCGTGAATTGGCGTACAAAGGTCAAATTCCCGGCGTAAAGAAAGCAAGCTGGTAAGAAGAAAGGAGGAATTCACAATGTCCATGAGTGATCCTATCGCAGATATGCTCACAAGAATTAGAAACGGTAATATTGCCAAACACGATACAGTAGATGTTCCTTCTTCCAAGATGAAGAAAGCAATTGCGGACATTTTAACAAAAGAAGGTTATATTAAAGGCTACGAAGTGATTGAAGATGGTGTGAAATCCACACTGCGTGTTACACTGAAATATGGTGCTGACAAAAATGAAAAAGTTATCACTGGTCTGAAAAGAATTTCCAAACCTGGTTTGAGAGTATTTGCTGGTACAGAAGAATTGCCTAAAGTTTTGGGTGGTTTGGGTATTGCAATCATCTCTACAAGCAAAGGCTTGATGACAGATAAAGAAGCAAGAAAAGCAGGCGTTGGCGGCGAAGTTGTTGCCTTCATCTGGTAAGAATAGACGAATAGATTTTTTAGGAGGTGCAGACCATGTCAAGAATCGGTAAACTGCCCGTAGCGGTACCCGCAGGCGTTGACGTGAAAATCGGCGAAGGCAATCTGCTGACAGTGAAAGGCCCAAAAGGTACACTGGAAAGAAAATTATCCGCTGACATGAATATCGCAATGGAAGATGGTCAGATTGTGGTTACAAGACCCAATGACTTGAAAAGAAATAAAGCATTACACGGTTTGACAAGAACTCTGATTTTCAACATGATTGTTGGTGTAACACAGGGTTATGAAAAAGTTTTGGAAATCAACGGTGTTGGTTACAGAGCAGCAAAATCCGGTAAAAAATTGACATTGACATTGGGTTATTCTCACCCTGTGGAAATGGAAGACCCCGAAGGTATTGAGTCCATCGTGGAAGGTACAAACAAAATCATTGTTAAGGGTATTGATAAAGAAAAAGTTGGACAATTTGCAGCTGAAATCAGAACAAAACGTCCCCCCGAACCCTATAAAGGCAAAGGTATTAAATACTCTGACGAATATATTAGACGTAAAGTTGGTAAGACCGGTAAGAAATAATTGACCCAAAAAGGTTGATTGTTTATATCGGAAAGTGACTGATTTTTAAGGAAACGGAGTGAAAATACTATGATAAATAAGCCATCTCGTGCAGCGGCTCGTCAAAAAAGACATTATAGAATCCGTAATCATGTAAGTGGTACAGCAGCAAGACCTAGATTGGCTGTATTCAGATCCAATAAGCATATGTATGCACAGATTATAGATGACGTTGCACATCACACATTGGTTGCAGCTTCCACTATGGAAACTGAAATTGCAAGCAAATTGGAACATACAGATACCGTTGCAGCAGCAGCAGCAGTTGGTGAAGCAGTTGCAAAAAAAGCTGTAGAAAAAGGTATTACAGAAGTTGTATTTGACCGTGGCGGTTTTGTATATCACGGCAAAATCAAAGCACTGGCTGACGCAGCAAGAGAAGCTGGTCTGAAATTCTAAGGCAAGGAGGAAAGTAAGTTGAAAAGAATCGATCCAAGCACTTTAGACTTAAAAGATAAAGTAGTTACCATCAACCGTGTTACTAAGGTTGTAAAAGGCGGTCGTACCATGAGATTTTCTGCATTGGTTGTTGTTGGCGACGGCAATGGTCATGTAGGTTGTGGTATGGGGAAAGCAGCAGAAATTCCTGATGCAATCCGCAAAGGTAAAGAAGATGCAATGAAAAACATCATCAAAGTAGAAAGAAATGATGTGGATAGCATTTATCATGATGTTACAGGTAAATATGGCAGTGCAAGCGTACTGTTGATGCCTGCGACAGAAGGTACTGGTGTCATTGCAGGTGGCCCTGCACGTGCGGTATTGGAATTGGCTGGTATCCGTAACATCAGAGCAAAATCTCAAGGTTCCAACAACAAACGTAATGTAGTAAGTGCTACCATTGAAGGTTTGGCAAGAGCGACAACACCTGAAGCTGTTGCAAAACTGCGTGGCATTACTGTGGAAGAACTCTTGGGTTAAGGAGGAATTGACAGTGGCTGAAATTAAAATCACATTGGTGAAATCTACAATCGGAGCAATTCCGAAACATAAAAAAACTGTTCAGGCTTTGGGACTGAGAAAGATGAACAGCAGTGTAATTCAACAAGACAATGCGGCTATTAGAGGTATGCTTCATCAAGTTAGCCACCTTGTAAAAGTTGAAGAAATTTAATCTTAGGAGGTGCCAAAATGAACTTATGCGAATTGAGACCTGCTGAAGGCTCCAAAGATAAAAAATGGAGAAGAGGCAGAGGTCATGCAACCGGTAACGGTAAAACAGCAGGCAGAGGTCACAAAGGTCAGGGTCAGCGTTCCGGTGCCGGCGGCAAATGCGGCTTCGAGGGCGGTCAGATGCCTTTGTACAGAAGACTCCCAAAAAGAGGCTTCACTTGCAGAAACAGCAAAGACATTGTTGCAATCAATGTAGATATGCTGAATGTATTTGAAAACGATACAGTAGTAGATATCGATGCTTTGAAATCCGTTGGTTTGATTAGTAATCCTAGAGATGGCGTGAAAATCCTTGGCGAAGGCAATCTGGAAAGAAAGCTGAACGTAAAAGTGAATTTTTACAGCAAGAGTGCTCAGGAAAAAATTGAAGCTGCCGGCGGAAAAGCAGAGGTGATTTAATTGTTTAAAATTTTCGTTAATTCTTGGAAAACGAAAGAAATCAGAAACAAAATCCTGTATACGCTGATGATATTTGCAATACTGAGAATTGGTACACAGATTGCTTTGCCTGGCATTGATGCAGCAAGTGTGGTTGCAGCAAGAGAAGCGATGGGCGTTGGCACATTGTATAGCATGATTTCCGGTGGTGCAAATTCCAGTTGGTCTATTTTTGCGATGGGTATTGGGCCTTATATCAATGCTTCCATCATTATGCAATTATTGACAATTGCGATACCGAAATTTGAGCAGCTTTCCAAAGAAGGACCGGAAGGCAGAAAAAAATTACAGTCTTATAGCAGATATTTAACAGTAGTACTTGCATTGATACAAGGTATTGGGTTAACATATGTATATCAGAATATGTATGTGGAAAGCAGTATGGTGTATTATGCAACATCTGTACTGACGTTGGTATGCGGTTCCACATTTGTTATGTGGTTGGCAGAACAGATTACTGCAAAAGGTATCGGTAATGGTTCTTCTATGGTTATTTTTATTAACATTGTTTCCGGTTTGCCTACGGCGGCGGCAAGTCTGTATTATATGATTTCCGGTTCCGGTGCAGTGGGGGCAGCAAAAGTTGCTGCGATTGTGGTTGTTCTTCTGATTGTGCTGGCATTTATCGTTTGTGTCAACAAAGGGGAAAGACGTTTGCCTGTGCAATATTCTTCCAAAATGGTTGGCAGAAAACAGTCTGGCAGCAGAAGTACAACAATGCCGATTAAAGTGAATACTTCCGGCGTTATTTCCATCATCTTTGCAATTTCATTGTTGCAATTCCCACAACAGATTGGGAACTTTATTCCAAATAAAGGCGCAACATTTACAAAGGTGATTGAAGTACTGAATATGACACACCCGATTGGTGCGTGTTTATATGTACTGTTGATTATTTTCTTTACCTATTTCTACACATCTATCGTAATTAACCCAAATGAAATTGCGATGAATATGAAGAAAAACGGTGGTTTTATTCCAGGAATTAGACCCGGTCAGCCTACAAGTGCTTACATTGCACGTGTAGTGAGCAGAATTACACTGGTGGGTGCAATCTGCTATGCAATATTGGCTATGGTACCTGTGATTTTACAATGGGCATTCCAAATCAATGTTGGTTTTGGTGGTACAACACTTATCATCGTGGTTGGTGTAACACTGGATATTGTAAAAGCACTGGAAAGCCAGTTATTGATGAGACATTATAAGGGTTTTTTGAGTGAATAACAGCAGCCGAGGGAATGCAAAATGCATTCCCACCACGGTTGTGATAATATGAACAAAAAAGCAGGCCTAATGACAGAAAAGAGGTTACATCGTTATGAAATTGGTACTGATTGGTGCTCCTGCGGCTGGTAAGGGGACGCAGGCGGCAAGACTGGTGAAACATTACGGCATTGCCCATATTTCAACAGGCGATATGCTCAGAGAAGAAGTTGCCAAAGGAACAGAGCTTGGTAATCAAGCAAAAACCATTATGGCAGAAGGCGGTTTGGTTTCTGATGAGCTGATTATTGCGATTGTAAAAGAAAGAATTAAACAAGATGATTGCAAAAACGGCTTTATATTAGATGGTTTCCCTCGTACCGTAGTACAAGCGGAAAAATTGGAAGAAATGGTTGCTTTGGATAAGGTGGTTTATATTTACGCCCCTGACGAAGTGATGTTGGAAAGATTGACAGCAAGACAAACTTGCCCAAAATGCGGTGCCACATACAACAAATTGTTCTTGCCTCCGAAAAAAGAAGGCATTTGCGACGGTTGTGGCGAAGCATTGACACAAAGAAAAGATGATACTGTGGAAGCTGGCAAAAACAGAATTGCAACATTCCACAAACAGAGCAAACCTCTGGTAGGCTTTTACGGCGACAAAGGCATTTTGATTGAAGTAGATGGTACAATGCCGATTGATGATATTACAAAAGCAATCATCACAGGGCTGGACGCTTGAAAAAGTGCCAAAAGCCGAGAAAGATAGGGTAATGCCCAATACAAACCGTTCAAAGTCCTGCGTTGTTGTCCGAAACATTGAATGAGGTGAGCACAATGGAATATCAGAACGGACAAATGGTTTATTCAAAAAGTGGACACGATAAAGGTGATGTGCTTGTTGTGGTTGGCGTTATGGGAATGTATTTGCAGCTAGTGGACGGAAAACGTCGCAAATTGCAAAAACCAAAATGCAAAAAAATCATACATGTACAACCAACAAACTATGTGGATATAGATTTGCAGAATAAACTGGAAAAACAAGCATATGTCTTAGATGCAGACATTGTAAAAGCCATTCGTAAGTATAAGCAGTTGGCGGAAACATAATTTAAGGAGGTTCTTGGTCTTGTCAAAAAATGACGTAATCGAAGTAGAAGGAACCGTTTTGGAAAAATTACCGAACGCCATGTTTCAGGTGGAACTGGAAAACGGCCATCAGATTTTGGCACATATCTCTGGAAAATTACGTATGAATTTCATTCGTATTTTGCCAGGGGACAAAGTTTTAGTAGAAATGTCTCCATATGATTTGACAAAAGGTAGAATTATTTGGAGAGCGAAATAAGGAAGGAGCGATCACAATGAAAGTAAGACCATCTGTAAAACCGATGTGTGAAAAATGCAGAATTATCAAAAGAAAAGGTCGTGTAATGGTCATTTGTGAAAATCCCAAGCATAAACAAAAACAAGGCTGATGATTTCATTATGGTTGGCGGAGGGTTGTACATCCTCCCGAACTGTCGGTAAATCCGTCAAAGTATGCGAAGGAGCATACAGTTAACAGCGGGAGCGGCGGGCAGACTGACGGCTGTTCATCCCGTTTGTAATGCCCAACGTGTACAACATTTTATGCGAATTTTATTTTGAATTCAAAGATAGAGTAAATATTTCAATATTGAGTTTTAATATTATAGGAGGTGCAAAAGATACATGGCACGTATTGCTGGTGTAGACTTACCAAGAGAAAAACGCATTGAAGTTGGTTTGACATATGTTTACGGCATTGGTCAGCCCAGTGCAACTCGTATTCTGAAAGAAGCAGGCGTAAACCCTGATACCAGAGTAAGAGATTTGACAGACGAAGAAGTTTCCAAAATTCGTGAAGTCATTGATAGAACACAAACAGTAGAGGGTGATTTGAGAAGAGAAATCGCTCTGAATATCAAACGTCTGATTGAAATTGGCTGTTATAGAGGCATTCGCCATAGAAGAGGTTTGCCTGTAAGAGGTCAGAAAACAAAAACAAACGCAAGAACAAGAAAAGGTCCTAGAAAGACTGTTGCGAATAAGAAGAAATAATTGATTTCATGAAGGAGGTTTGAAGAAATGGCAAAGAAAACTGTGAAAAAAGCAACCACTCGCAGACGCCGTGACAAAAGAAAAGTAGAACGTGGTCAGGCACATATCCAGTCTACTTTTAATAATACAATCGTTACAATTACTGATGCTGCTGGTAATGCACTGTCTTGGGCAAGTGCAGGTCAGTTGGGCTTCAGAGGTTCCAGAAAATCTACGCCTTATGCTGCACAGATGGCAGCGGATACAGCTGCAAAAGCAGCGACTGACTACGGTCTGAAAACTGTTGAAGTTTTTGTAAAAGGCCCTGGTAGCGGTCGTGAAGCAGCAATCCGTGCATTGCAGGCAGCTGGTCTGGATGTGACACTCATCAAAGACGTGACACCCGTTCCTCACAACGGTTGCAGACCACCCAAACGCAGAAGAGTATAATTTTTCAGGAGGTGTAGATAAATGGCTAGAGATAGAGTACCTGTATTGAAAAGATGCAGATCTTTGAATTTGGACCCCATCTATCTGGGTATTGATAAAAAGTCCAAAAAACAAAACTTGAAAGCAAATAGAAAAATGAGCGAGTACGGTTTGCAGATGAGAGAAAAGCAAAAAGCAAAATTCATCTACGGCGTACTGGAAAAACAGTTCAGAGGATACTATGCACAGGCTGAAAAAATTGCCAAAAAAGAAGGTATCCCTGGTGAAAACTTGCTGATGCTGTTGGAAATGAGACTGGATAACGTAATGTTCCGTCTGGGCTACGGCAGAACAAGAAAAGAAGCAAGACAGATTGTACGTCATAAACATGTATTGGTAAATGGAAAACCTGTGGATATTCCTTCTTATCAAGTGAAAGTTGGCGACAAAGTAGAAGTAAAAGAAAAATACAAAACAATTCAGAGATACAAAGATGTACTGGCTGTAACAGACGGTAGATTGGTACCTGAATGGTTGAGTGCAGACCATGACGCTTTGAGCGGTACTGTTCTGACAAAACCTACAAGAGCACAGATTGATGTTCCTGTTGAAGAAACATTCATCGTCGAACTGTACTCCAAATAATCAATATCGATTGTGCAGTGAAGTCAATGTTAAAGCCGCAAGGTATTCCTTGCGGCAAATGATAATAAAAAAGGGAGGTTTGAATGAGTGTTTGAATTTGAGAAACCTCGCATTGAGATTGCTGAGATGGCACCTGACGGAACATATGGTAAGTTTGTCGTAGAACCTTTGGAAAGAGGCTATGGTACAACATTAGGAAATTCTTTGAGAAGAATTTTGCTTTCCTCTTTGCCGGGTGCAGCAGTTAGCAATGTAAAAATTGACGGTGTACTTCATGAGTTTAGTGTAATTCCAGGTGTGAAAGAAGATGTCACAGAAATTATACTGAACTTAAAAGGTCTGGCAATTAAAAACACCAGTGAAAGCAATGAACCAAAAATTGTGTACATTGATATGGAAGGGGAAGGAGAAGTCAAAGGTTCTGATATCAAAGCAGATGCAGACATTGAAATTTTGAACCCTGACCACCACATTGCAACTTTGTCTGGTGGCTCCAACAGCAAGCTGTATATGGAAATCACCATAAACAAAGGCCGTGGTTACATTGGTGCAGACAAAAACAAAAAAGACGATCAGCCAATCGGAATGCTTCCGGTGGACAGTATTTTTACACCTGTGACAAGAGTCAACTTCTTGGTGGAAAATACCCGTGTCGGTCAGATTACCGATTACGACAAACTTTCTCTGGAAGTGTGGACAAATGGAACCATTGCACCAGATGATGCAGTTAGCTATGGTGCAAAAATTCTCAATGAACATTTGAATTTGTTTATTGACCTTTCCGATAATGCAAAAGATGCTTCTATTATGGTGGAAAAAGAAGAAGGCAAAAAAGAAAAAGTGCTGGAAATGAGCATTGAAGAATTGGATTTGTCTGTTCGTTCTTATAACTGCCTGAAACGTGCAGGGATTAACACCGTGGAAGACTTGGCAAATAAAACGGAAGAAGAAATGATGAAAGTAAGAAATCTGGGTCGTAAGTCCTTGGAAGAAGTACTGAACAAAATGGCAGAATTAGGCTTGGCTTTAAGACCAACCGACGAATAATTTCTGCTGGTTACTAATATTTACTGCAAAATTACGATGCCACATAAGCCCGAAGAGTCGTGGGGTCGGGGTCAGTTTTGCAGGCGACATAAGGAGGATGAACCATGCACGCATCAGGATATAGAAAACTTGGCAAAACAACTCCTCAGAGAAAAGCTCTGTTGAGAAACCAAGTAACAAATCTGTTGTATCACGGTAAAATCAAAACAACAGAAACAAGAGCAAAAGAAGTAAGAAGAATTGCTGAAAAAATGATTACTTTGGCTGTAAAAGAAAAAGATAATTTCGAAGAAGTTGAAGTAACTGCAAAAGTTGCAAAAAAAGATGCAAACGGCAAAAGAGTAAAAGAAGTGGTAAATGGCAAAAAAGTAACTGTTTATGATGAAGTAAAGAAAACAGTGAAAAAAGACAAACCTTCCAGATTGGCTGCAAGACGTCAATTGTTGTCTTACCTGTACCCTGTAACAGAAGTGCCTGCTGATGGTAAAAAAGTAAGAGCAAATACCAAAAAAGTAGACATGGTTGCAAAAATGTTTGATGAAATTGCTCCAAAATACGTTGGTCGTAACGGCGGTTACACAAGAATTGTGAAATTGGGCGCTCGTAAAGGCGACGGTGCAATGGAAGTTATCATTGAATTGGTTTAATGCATGAAATAAAACAGATAAAACATTGTGAAAACGGTGTTTTATCTGTTTTTTCTTTTTCATTATAAATTACCATCTACCATAATGACATCTGTGTATTGTAATGCGTTTGATAACCAAATCAAAAAGAATGTATAAAAATTGCGGTTTGCTCGTGTTTGTTTTGGCATATCGTTTTGTATGTATTGTATTAAAAGCTGCCAATGAGCTTTGTCTATCCAATTAAAAGAGCAGAAATCAAATGCATGTTGTATCTCTTGTGTATATGGGTCTTGGCAAGGAAATATACGTTTGAAATAGGGTAACAGCAATGTTTCGGCATCTTCTAAGTATATCCGCAAAATGGCTTTATAGCTATACCAATCGTCCCAACATGGATTGGTTGTATGTGGGTTAACTGGGCAAAATTCCAAACGTATTTTTGTTTTGTGTGGTGCATAAAGACGAAGGGTTATGTATTTTTGCAATGGTATCACCTCCGAATATTAAGGTCGTTGTAATGCAGATACAATATCTTCAGCAAATGCAGCAATATCTTCATGGGGGTGTGTGGTTAGCTGCACAAATGTATCAAAATTGTTTTTTAATTTGGTGCGAAGCTGTGCTTGCCAAGAATTTGAATGTGCGTCATGGGCTGTGCAGACAGCAAAGCCATAAAATATATCCAATATTTCGACTTTTAATGCGGTATCTAATATTTGCAATCCATAATACAAAATATCATAGGCAGGTAATGCAGCAGAAGAAATAAAAGCGTGTTGATGACATAAATCGCACCATAAATCATGGCTTGCCTGCAAAGCAAGCGGTTGGTTATCAGAGAACAAATCTTTTAATGATTGTGCAATGTTTGGCATATAGCCTCTATTGTCTGGTAAAGGTACAACATATGTATGATTTTGTGCTGCATTGCCATATGCTGTGGTATACTGTGACCAATCAATGGCAGATATGGCATTTATGATATCTTTTTTATGTGGCACATACATCATATCCTTTCTTTTTTATTTTATTTTAACATAGTTTAGAAATGGGGACAACTGGCAGTTTTTCTTGACTTTTCACAGAAAAACGAGTATCTTATTGATAGCTGTGAGTAATTTTTACCATAGACTTTTGAAAGGTGGAAAGAAAATGAACATGGTGAAGGCGGAAGGTCTGACATATTCGTATACCAAAATATTAGAAACAGACCACGGCACAGAAGAACAAACAGTAACTGCATTGAAACAAGTGGATATACAAATCAACAAAGGCGATTTTGTTGCCGTATTGGGACATAATGGTTCTGGGAAATCCACATTTGCAAAACATATCAATGCTTTGTTACAACCAACAGAAGGCACTATTTGGGTAGAAAATATGGACACAAAAAATGATGAATTGCTCTGGGAAATCAGACAAACCGCAGGTATGGTATTTCAAAACCCAGATAACCAGCTGGTGGCAACAGTTGTGGAAGAAGATATTGCATTTGGCCCTGAAAATATGGGTGTAGAGCCAAAAGAAATTCGCAAACGGGTGGATGAAGCATTGGCAACAGTTGGTATGAGCGAATATGCCAAACACGCCCCCGCAAAATTGAGTGGTGGACAAAAGCAAAGAATTGCCATTGCAGGTGTTTTGGCAATGAAGCCAAAATGTATTGTATTGGACGAACCAACAGCGATGCTTGACCCTGTGGGACGGCGAGAAGTGATGGAAACCATTGAACGCTTGAACAAAGAAGAAGGCATTACGATGATACTGATTACCCACTATATGGACGAGGCTGTGCGTGCAGATAAGGTGTATGTCATTGATGATGGGGATTTGGTTATGGAAGGAACGCCAAAAGAAATATTTTCTCAGGTAGAACGCTTGCAAGCATACGGTTTGGATGTGCCACAGGTGACAGAAGTGACATATTTATTACGAAAAGAAGGCATTGATTTGCCAGAAGATATATTAACAACAGAAGAAATGGTAGGTGCAATATGTCAATACAAATCAACCATCTAACTCATATTTATAACCCCAATACAGCATTTGAAAAAGTAGCATTAGATGATGTGAATTTGGAAATCAAAAAAGGCGAATTTATTGGTTTGATTGGGCATACAGGTTCTGGGAAATCCACATTGATACAACATTTGAATGGGATTATATCTCCAACATCAGGCGAAATATTGTTAGATGGAGAAAATATACACAAAGACAAAACAAAACTGAAAGAAGTACGTCGTCGCATTGGTTTGGCATTTCAATATCCAGAGTACCAATTATTTGAAATGAGTATATATAAAGATGTGGCGTTTGGCCCTACCAATTTGAAGTGGACAGAAGAAGAAATTCATAAAAGTGTAGTCAATGCTTTGGAGATGGTAGGCATACCAGAAAGTATGTATGACAAATCTCCTTTTGAACTTTCTGGTGGGCAAAAACGTCGTGTGGCGATTGCGGGGGTTTTGGCAATGAACCCAGAAGTGCTGATTTTGGACGAGCCTACCGCAGGGCTAGACCCCAAAGGGCGTGACGAAATATTGGCTGCAATCAAAGAATTGCACGACAAAAGAGGTATTACTGTGATATTGGTGAGCCATAGTATGGAAGATGTGGCAAAATTGGTGGATAGAATTATTGTGATGCATAAAGGAAAAGCAGCCATGCAGGGTACACCAAAAGAAATATTTGCCCATGTGAAAGAATTGGAGCAAATGGGATTGGCAGCACCACAAGTGAGTTATGTGTTTGCAGCACTGAAACAAAAAGGCTATGATGTGCCAACAGATATATATACCATTGAAGAAGCAAAACAAGCATTATATACATTGTTGAAGCAGGTGAAAGTATGATACGAGATATTACCATTGGACAGTATTACCCCACAAGTTCTGTCATTCATCAATTAGATGCAAGGGTGAAAATTATTGTCACATTTTTATTTATTGTATCACTGTTTGTGGTGAATACATTGATGGGGTATGTTTTGGTGACAGCACTATTAGGGGCAGTTATCAAAATATCAAAAGTACCATTGAAATTTATGTTGCGTGGGCTGAAAAGTATTATGATTATCATTATATTTACAGCCATAATCAATTTGTTTTTGACACGAGGAGAAGATGTTATTTGGCAATTTGGGTTTTTGAAATTGACAAAAGAAGGCATTTATATGGCAATAAAAATGTGTGTGCGTTTGGTGCTTTTGATTGTCGGGTCATCTCTTTTGACATTGACCACAACACCCATACAGTTGACAGATGGTATTGAATATATTTTGAAACCATTGAAAAAAATTGGTGTGCCTGCACATGAAATTGCAATGATGATGACCATTGCACTACGGTTTATTCCAACATTGTTAGATGAAACAGACAAAATTATAAAAGCACAACAGGCAAGAGGGGCGGATTTTGATACGGGAAATTTGTTGCAAAAAGCAAAAAGTATGATACCCATATTGGTGCCATTGTTTATATCTGCTTTTCGTCGTGCAGAAGAACTTGCTATGGCGATGGAGGCAAGATGTTATCATGGGGATGAACATAGAACACGCATGAATGTGATGTGTTTGCAAAAACGGGATTATACAGCCATGATATTTGTGTTGGTATATTGTGGTTTTACCGTTGGTTTGCGTGTTGCTGAAAGATATTTACCATTTTTGATTTGAAAAATATTGAAATATTCTAATGGTTTCCAAAGTATATATGCTTTGGAAACCTCCATTTCTGGGAGGAAAAAGAAATGAGAAATCAAGAAATTTCATTTGTGAATATTGTACTTTGTCTTTTGGTGATGTGGATACATATTTGTTCTGTGGCGATTGTGGGACTGCCAAAAGAAAGTATGGCATTTTTGAGTATTTATGTGCCGTGGCGGTTATCTGCATTTGTCGTGCAGGCTTTTTTGTTTTTGTCTGCATTGAAATTGTTTTTATCTAAAAAAGAAGTAAAATACCATACATTCTTATGGGGCAGATGTAAAAAAATTGGTTTGTCTTATGTGATGGCTGTACTGGTTTCTTATATGGGCTTGATAAATTTGGAATATTATGTGTTTGATGGAAAATTTTTATTGCACTCGTTGTTTGTGGGAGATATGATTGCTCCTTTTTATTTTGTGGTGATTATATTTCAGTTTTATATACTGCTTCCAGTGTGGAAATGGGTCATAGAGCATTTTCCTATGTGTGCAGTGATTGTAGTGGCTGTGATATGCAATCGCATATTTTTGGGGTATTTGCCACAAATCATTTCCATCATTTCACCAGATACTGTATTTGCATATAATGACCGTATTTTTACATCTTATTTGATTTATTGGATATTGGGCTGTTATGCAGGAAAATATTATGATTGTTTTTTGCAAAAAATCAAACAATATGGTGTTTGGATATGTGTTTGTTTTGTTGTGACAGCGGTTGTGAATGTATTTTTGAGTTATGGTATGATGAATGCATATTTCAAAATTGGATTTTTGGAAGATGTGCATATGATATATGTGTTATCCGCAATATTGTTTTTGTTTTGGGTGGCAGAAATGGGTGGAAAAAAGTGTATGCGTTTTTCATTGTGTAAAGGCATGGATGGTTTGAGTTTTTATTTGTATTTATATCATGGAATATTGTTATATTACATACAAGATAAATGTTTGCAAGGTGTTACAGATTTGACAATGGGCGTGTTTTGGCGTGCAGTAGGTTGTTATGGTGTGACGGCAATTGTGGCGTTGATTTTTGTATTTTGGAAAAGGAGAAGGCAGATATGAGAATATTGCTTACGATTGCATATGATGGCACAAAATATAGCGGTTGGCAAAAACAAAAATCCCCTGAAGTTGCAACGGTGGAAGGCACAGTGGAACAGGCACTGCGTCATTTGTTTCGCTCTCCAGATTTAGAATGTATTGGAGCAAGCAGAACAGATAAAGGTGTACATGCATTGGGACAGCGGGCTGTGATTGATGTGGATACCACAATACCACCACAAAAAATTCCACTTGCCATACGTCCGTTTTTACCTGATGATATTGTGGTGACAGCGGCAGAAGTTGTACCAGATGATTTTCACCCAAGATTTGATTGTGTTAAAAAAACATACGAATATCGTATTTGGCAAAGTGCTTTCAAAAATCCAAAAGAAAGACTATATAGCACATTTGTATATGATACACTGGATATTGCTGCCATGCAGGAAGGCGCAAAAGCATTTATCGGAAAACATGATTTTGCGGCATTTTGTGCGGCAGGCAGCACCGTTTCTTCTACGGTGCGTACCATATTTGACTGTCATGTGGAACAAGACGGAAGTTGTATTCGGATATTGGTGACAGGCGATGGTTTTTTATACAATATGGTGCGGATACTGGCTGGTACATTGATTGCGGTCGGACAAGGCAAAAAAAGACCAACAGATGTGGCAGAAATTATTGCATCAAAAGATAGACGCAATGCAGGGCAAACCGCAGAGCCACAAGGTTTGACTTTGCTTGAAATTTATTATGATTTGCAGACAAAAGCTATTGACAGCAGAGAATAGCCGTATTATAATAAAAAAGCTGTATTTTGATTTTAGGACAATTTGTCTTAAATATATATTTCTCAAGGTGGGACCCAATAAGTTATGTCAAAACGGCATAATGGAGATTGCAGCCATATTCCCGTATGGTGTGCAAAGTCAACGGGTCAACAAAAAATAATAAGGGAGGTAAAAGAACCATGAGAACAACTTACATTGCGAAAGAAGCAGACATCGTAAAAAAATGGTATGTTGTTGATGCAACAGATTTGACTTTGGGTCGTCTGTCCACTGAAATCGCAAACATTTTAAGAGGTAAAAACAAACCCCAGTATGCACCAAACGTGGATATGGGTGATTACGTTATCGTAATCAATGCAGAAAAAATTGCAGTATCTGGTAAAAAATTGACACAGAAAATGTATCATCATCACACAGGTTACATGGGTGGTCTGAAAACAGTCAGATTGGACAAAATGTTGGAAACACACCCTGAAAGAGTTATCGAACACGCTGTAAAAGGTATGCTTCCCAAAAACGCTCTGGGTAGAAAAATGTTCGGCAAATTGCACGTTTATGCAGGTGCAGAACACCCCCACGCAGCACAAAAACCTGAAGTACTGGAATTGAAATTTTAATAGAAGGAGGAAAGCATCATGGCAGCAGCTAGATATTACGGCACAGGCAGAAGAAAATCTTCCGTAGCAAGAGTATACTTGGTACCCGGCACTGGTAAAATTACAATTAACAAAAGAGATATTGACGATTATTTTGGTCTGGAAACATTGAAACTGATTGTACGTCAGCCTTTGGAATTGACAACAACAATCACAAAATTTGACGTTTTGGTAAACGTGCATGGCGGTGGTTTCACAGGTCAGGCAGGTGCAATCAGACATGGTATCTCCAGAGCTTTGTTGCAGGCTGATGGCGATTTCAGACCCGTTCTGAAAAAAGCAGGATTCTTGACAAGAGACCCTCGTATGAAAGAAAGAAAAAAATACGGTCTCAAAGCAGCAAGACGTGCTCCTCAGTTCTCCAAGAGATAATTTTTTGTTTTGGCAATACAAAACGATACAAATGGATATCAAAACCGTTCGACATATTGTCGAACGGT